>JALFHA010000396.1 GCA_022776785.1 Clostridiales bacterium
ACCGCGACGGGCGAAGCGGAGATTGCCTGCTGCGGGCGCAGGCTGGCGCCCTTGCAGGCAAGACCCTGCGACGAGGCGCACACGCTGCATTTGGAGCCGGTGGACGACGAGCTGTACGCCACCTTTGAGCACGGCATGGAAAAGGAGCACTACATCCGCTTTGCAGCCTGCGTAGGCTATGACCGGATGACGCTGGTGCGGCTGTATCCCGAGCAGGGCGGCGAGCTGCGCCTGCCGCGCATGGGGCACGGCACGCTTTATATCGGATGCAGCCGGGACGGGCTGATGGTGCAGCGGTTCTGATGAAAAAAACCAAAAATTGTCAAACTGGCATGAAATGATGGCCTTCCTTCGTCGTCTATATAGATAGATGACGGAGGGAGGATTCTGTATGAACACTGTCGGGGATGTGCTTTATGTGCTCGCGGGGCTCATCGGCATCGCGCTGGTCGTGATTGTGCTGATCGATTCATGGCGGGTTTCGCTGCCGGAGGACAGGATTCATTTAGGGAGGAACAGCTCAGAAAGAGAAAGGAGCCGATGTATGAGGACGACGGAACCATCAACCGGAATTTCAGGAGATAATCCGCCTTGATGCGGGAGCGCGCTGCAATGGAGGACAAAAGGATGACCCAGGAGGATGTAAAATGAAGCGTTGGCTGGGCCTGCTGGCCGCCCTTGTGATGACGCTTTGCGCGGCAGGAGCCTGCGCAAGCGAAGCTGCGCCCGACGAGGTGCTCCGGGATGCGAAAAACCGGCATGCAATCTGGAATGTGGAAGGGAGCCTTCTGCTGCGCGGCGTGCCGGACGGCGACGTGGCCTTCGTGCTGATGAAGGAGAACTCTCGCCGGTTGCTCCTCGGCTACCGCGAGGAGGGGGCGACGTGGAGCTGCTGGCTCGAGTCGCGCACGGCTGTGCCGCAGGGCGAGGAGGAGGCGTGCTTCTACCTATACGAAAAAGGTGCGCGGGTGCAGTCGATTATCGATGAGAGCATCTTCTTTATCTCGGACGGACTCGCGTTCAGCGTCATCAAGGTGGATGCAATCGGGGAGAGCTACGAGAGCATCGTGACCTATCGCTATCTGGACGGCGGTTTCCGGCTGGACAGCTATCAGAAAAACATCGTCAACTCGGTGGCGGTGGAGGATGGCACGCTGGCCTTCGGCGGCATCGGCGATGGCTTTGAGGCCCGCGTGCCGGGCACAGTGGTAACGGACATCGAGCGTGTCGTGTTTGACGATTTGCCCGACCGCCCGTATCTGGTTGCGGACGGGCGCAGCAGGCCGGTATTTCCGACGAAGGCTTCTCCCTATGCGCTCAGGGAGCAGCCTGTAGCGTTTGAAAGGGGACAGAGCTATCCCGTCTACAGCGGCCCCGAAAAGGGCGATGCGCGTGCAGCAGGCGGAAAAGCAAGCGTCAGCACGAACGGCTGGATACAGGTGCTCGGCAGGCGCGGGGACAGGGTGATGATTCAGTACAGCACGGGTGAGCGCTATCGGATTGGCTGGATCGACGCGGACGTGCTGCCTGCATCGGCGCAGATTGAAGAAATCGAGCACTACGGTGATACCGCGACGAGCGAAGAGCCCTGCCCGCTGACGGATGACCCGCTGTACAGCCATGAAATGCTGGAGAAGGTGCCTGCCGATACGCCGATGAGGGTCTGGGCGTATCTGGGCGAGACGTGGGCGTATGTGAGCACGGAAATTAATGGGCAGATGCTGTGGGGATTTGTGCCCACGGCATATCTTGGATGGGGCTGATGGCATACAAAAAGCAGGCTGACCGCTTGAGCTGCGGAAAGCCTGCTTTTGTTTATTTTATCCGACCTTTGCCTTGCACGCGGCGCAGTCTCCGCCACAGGTGGCCTCGCGCTCGTCCTGCGCGATGAGCAACTCCTGCTGCTGGCGCTTGGCGTCCGCGTCGTGCGCGACGGCAAGCATCAGGCGGATGCGGTTCTCCTGATTAACCTTCGTGGCCGACAGATCGTAGTCGATGGGCACGATGTTGATGCCCGGATGTACCTGCGTCAGGCGACGGATCATGCCCTTGCCGCAGATATGGTTGGGCAGGCAGCCGAACGGTTGCGCGCAGACGATGTTCTCATAGCCATTCTCCGCCAGCTCGAGCATCTCGGCGGTGAGCAGCCAGCCCTCGCCCATCTTGCAGCCGTAGCCGATGACGCCCTGCACCAGCTCCTTGGTGCGCGCAAACGGCGAGGGCGCGACGAACGCCGGGTGTGCCGCAATTGCGTCGATGAGGATGCGCTCCATGCGCTGCACATAGCCCATCAACGCCTTGCAGAACAGGAGCTTGAGGATGTTGCCGCCGTAGAGGTGATGGTCCTCAATACGGTTGTCGATCTTGAAGAGCACAAAGCCCATGATGCCCGGCACCATGTACTCGCAGTCCTGCGTGCGCAGGAAGCGCTCCAGGCCGTTGTTGCCCAGCGGCGAGTATTTGACGTAGATTTCGCCGACGACGCCCACGCGCGTCTTTTTTTCGTGGCTGCGCTCGATGGCGTCAAAGTCCGCGACGATGCGCTCAAGATTGGCCTTGATCTCCTTTTGGGAGAGGCCGTGCCCGCGGTTGAACTGCTCGATCAGATCGTTGTTCCAGCGCTCGATGAGCGCGTCGGTTGTTCCGGAAGCAAGCTCGTAGGGGCGCGTCTGGTTGGAGACGTGCATGATGCAGTCGCCGTAGACGAGCGAGGCGATGACCTGTCGGATCAGCGGCAGCGTGAGCTTGAAGCCGGAGCTGCTCTCCAGGCCGCTCATGTTGATGGAGATGACCGGGATATGCGACAGCCCCGCCTTTTTGAGCGCCTTGCGCAGCAGATGGATGTAATTGCTGGCGCGGCAGCCGCCGCCCGTCTGCGTGATGGCGAGGGCGACGCGGTTCAGGTCGTACTTGCCGGAGTGCAGCGCGTCGATGAACTGGCCGATGACCAGCAGCGCGGGCACGCAGGTGTCGTTGTGGACGTATTTGAGCCCCTCGTCCTTAACGCTCTGGCCGTCGTTGTGCAGCACCTCGACGTTGTAGCCGTTCAGGCGCAGCACCTTTTCCAGCAGCGAAAAGTGGAAATCGAGCATATTGGGCGCGAGGATGGTGTAGCCGGCCTCGCGCATTTCGCGGGTAAACTCAACGTGTTCGCTGGGCATGGGGTTCACTCCTTTCCGGCAGAGGCCAGCGCCTGCTGCTGCTCGATAGCGGCAAACAGCGAGCGCAGGCGGATGCGCACGGCGCCGAGATTGGTGATTTCGTCGATCTTGATCTGCGTGTAGATTTTGTCGTGGGACTCGAGGATTTCGCGCACCTCGTCGGTGGTGATCGCGTCCACGCCGCAGCCGAAGGACACGAGCTGCACGAGGTTCATGTCCGGCTGGGTGGCGATGTAGCGTGCACTCGCGTAGAGACGGGAGTGGTACGTCCACTGATTGAGCACGCCGACAGGCTCCTTGTGCATGTGGAAGGAGAGCGAATCCTCCGTGATAACCGCCGCGCCAAAGCCCGCAATCAGCCTGTCGATGCCGTGGTTGACCTCGGGATCGACGTGATAGGGGCGGCCCGCCAGCACGATGATGCGCCGGCCCTGCATCCGCGCGGCTGCGACCATCTCATCGCCCTTGCGGCGGATGTCGTTCATATAGGCGTCGTAGGCGGCGTAGGCCGCGTCGCTGGCGCGCTGCACCTCCCGCAGTGTGATGCCGGAGAAGTGCTTTTGCAAGATGGCGGTCAGCTTTTTCGGGAACTCCCGGCGGTGGTCGATGCCCACATAGTCGTGGATGAAGTCGATCTGCCGCACGGCAGGCATGTTCGCGCTGATGACCTCCGGATAATACGCCACGACGGGGCAGTTGTAGTGGTTGTCGCCCAGATGCTCGTCGAGGTTATAGCTCATGCAGGGGTAGAAGATGGTCTTGACGCCCTGAGAGATGAGCGCGTCCACATGGCCATGCATCAGCTTGGCTGGGAAGCACACCGTGTCCGACGGGATGGTGGACTGCCCGGCGATGTAGAGCTTGCGCGAGGAGAAGGGGGAGACGACCACGTCAAAGCCCAGCTGCGTGAACAGCTCGTGCCAGAAGGGCAGCAGCTCGACCATGTTCAGCCCCAGTGGCAGGCCGATCTGCCCGCGGGGCGCGCCCTCGCGGCGATCCTCCATGATAGCGCGCAGCTTCTCCTGCTTGTAGGCGTAGAGGTTGAGGCCGCTGTCCTTCTTTCCGCCGGAGGCGGGGCGGTCACAGCGATTGCCGCTGATGAAACGGCGGCCGGAGCCAAAGTCGTTGATGGTGAGGCGGCAGTGGTTTTCGCAAAGGCCGCAGCGCGTCTGCTTCACGCTGTGCGTAAAGGCGGATAGCGCCTGAAGGCTGAGCACCGTGCTCTCGCCCGGGTGCAGGGCGCGCATGTCGCGCGCGTGCAGCGCCGCGCCATAGGCGCCCATCAGCCCTGCGATGTCGGGGCGGACGACCTCCACGCCCAGCTCGTTTTCAAACGCACGCAGCACGGCGTCGTTGAGAAACGTGCCGCCCTGCACGACGATGCGCCGCCCGAGCTCCTGCGGACCGGAGCAGCGGATGACCTTGTAGAGCGCGTTTTTGACGACGGAGATGGACAGGCCCGCGGAGATGTCCGTCACATCGGCGCCGTCCTTCTGCGCCTGCTTGACGGAGGAATTCATGAACACCGTGCAGCGCGAGCCCAAATCGACCGGGCGGCGCGAGGCGAGGCCCAAACGCGCGAACTCCGCGATATCGTAGCCCAGCGCGTTGGCGAACGTCTGCAAAAACGAGCCGCAGCCCGAGGAGCAGGCTTCGTTGAGGAAGATGTTGTCGATGACGCCGTTGTGGATTTTGAAGCACTTGATGTCCTGCCCGCCGATGTCGATGATGAAGTCCACGTCGGGCATGAAGGCGCGCGCGGCCGTGAAGTGGGCGACGGTCTCCACGAGGCCGAAGTCCACGCCGAACGCGCTGCGGATGAGATCCTCGCCATAGCCCGTCACCGCGCCGGCGCGCAGCGTCCAGCCGGGGTGCTGCGTGCGCAGATCGGTCAGGAAGCTGCGCACATGGGGCACGGGATCGCCGGAGTTGGACTGGTAGCGCGTGTCAAGCAGCTCGCCTCTAGCGGAGATCACCACGGACTTGATCGTCGTCGAGCCGGAGTCGATGCCCACATAGACGTCGCCCGAATAGCTGTCGGGATCGCGGCGCGCGACCTTCGCTAAGGCGTGGCGGCGGTGGAAAGCCTCAAGCGCCTGCTCGCTTTCAAAGAGCGGGGGCAGGGCGTTGTAGCTCTCTGTGCTGTGGAAGGCGTCGATGGCCTCCACGCAGTCGGAGAGGAGCATCGGCTCGGCGGCGTGATGTGCCGCGCCGATGGCTACGAAGTACAGCGAGTTCTCCGGGCA
>JALFHA010000038.1 GCA_022776785.1 Clostridiales bacterium
TCGTGCCCAGCCCCGGCATGGAGAACACATGCAGGCCGTATTCCTCGCCGAAGAGCAGGCGGATGCGGTTATCCACGTTCACCAGCGCTACGCCGCCGCGCGCGCTGCCCGCGCTCGCTCCGGCCAGACCGCCCTTGCCCAGCTTGCTGTTGAGGCGGGCGAGCGTTTCCTCGTCCATGCCCACGCCGTCGTCGGAAACCTGAATGAGCAGGCGCTCCCCGGTGCGCTGGAGGTAGATCGTCAGCCGCCCCTTGCCGACCTTGAGCTCCGTGCCGTGGATGATGCTGTTTTCCAGAATCGGCTGGAGGGTGAGCTTGGGCAGGCGGCAGCTGTAGAGCTCCTCGCGATCCTCGGGATCGCAGCGGATTTGCAGCTCAAGCCGGTCGCCGAAGCGGTACTGCTGGATATGAAAGTAGGTTTCACAGTTTTGCAGCTCGTCCTCGACGGAGACGAGGTTCTCCACCTTGCTGATGGTGTAGCGGAAGAAGTTCGCCAGCGCCTCTGTCATGTCTGCGACGCTCGACAGGCCCGCCATCATGGCTTCGCTACGGATGCTCTCGAGCGTGTTGTAGAGAAAGTGCGGGTTGATCTGGTTTTGCAGGGCGAGATACTGAGCCTGCCGCTTGTTGAGCTTGAACATCTGCGACGGGCTGAGCATCTGGCGCAGAGCGCTTTGAAGCTGCTCGTCCGTATCGCTCAGGGGCATGACGGCGCCCGTCCATTCCTCATCGCCGACATAGCCGTGCAGCAGATGCTCGAGACCCTGCTCGCGCCTGCGATAGGGGCGCAGGACAAGCGACCACAGCGCCGCACACAGCGCGGCCTCGGCCGAAAGCGCCAGAAGCGCGGGCCAGAGCGGCTCGCCGTGCTGCCAGCGCTCGACCAGCGCCCAGAGGAAGAACGCAAGGGCGACAAGCAGCATGGAGAGCAGCAGGTCGCGCAGCCGCGCGAAAAGATAGCGGTATCGCCGCCGCATGGCCGTCCCTCCCGCCTCAGCCGTAGAGCCGGCGGTACTGCGCTGGACTCAGGCTGGTTTCCTTCTTGAAGGTCTGCGTGAAATGCTTGAGATCGTTATAACCGACGCGGCTGCAAATCTCCGCGACGGAGAGGTTCGTATGCTGCAAAAGCTCCTTCGCCCGGTCGATGCGCACGCGGGTGAGGTACTTGACAAAGTTCTCGCCCGTCTCCCGCTTGAACAGCGCGCTGAAATAGCTGGCCGAAAAGCCCGCTGCCTCGCACACAGATTCCAGCGTGATGGGCTCGCTGTAGTGCTGCTGCACATAGGCGCGCGCCTGACGAATGGGCCGCGTCTCGACGGCGCGCTGCTGCTCGAGCAGGGCGGCGAGCTGGCGCTCTGTCATCGCGCGCAGCGCGGCGAAGAGCTGCGCTGCGCTGCCGATGTGGGCACATTCCGCCGCAAAGGCGGTGAGCTGTGCATCCCTGTCCGCGACCTCCGGGTGGCTTAAAAAGCTCTGGGCGGCCTCCTGCACCAGCGAATAGAGCTCCGCGCCGCGAGCATGGGGGACGGCGAGCGCCTCGCGCTCAAGCCGCTCGCCTGCGGCCTGCAGCCCCTCCTGCGTGATCTGCCCGAGCGGCGCGCCTGCCGTCTGCCGGTAATCGGCGAGCAGGTGGTTTTTTTGAAGCGGGGAGGGCGGGGGCAGCGTCTCCAGCAGGCGGCCCGTGCCCTCGGTCAGGCGCTCCATGAGCAGCAGGCGCGCCTCAGCGACGGCGCGGGGCAGGTCGGCGGGGCTCTGCACGGGGCGGCTCAGGCCGATGGAGAACTCCGCACCGCCGAGCATCGCTCGCTGCGCCTCCAGCTGGCCGAGCACGAGGCGCAGACTGCGGCGCACCTCCTTTTCCCGCTCGTTGACAAAGCCGAGCAGCAGCGCGCCCTGCCCGTCGTGAAAGGATGAGAGCGAGGCCCAGCAAAGGCCGTCCAGCTCCGTGTGCAGGAGCTTGGCGGACTTTTCCTCGATCATCTGCACAGATGCGCCGCCCGGCTTCCCGGCGGGATAGTCCATGGACAGCATTGCGACGCGCCACAGACCCGGCTGCGCGCGCAGGCGGTACTCCTCCCACAGGCGCTCCGCCGTCAGGCTGCCTGCCGTGCCGGAGAGCAGATCCTGCAAGAGCCGCGCGTGAAGCTGCTGCTGATCCTCCCGGCTGCTGCGGCGAAGCTGCTCCACCTCGCTGCCCAGCTGCGCGCGCGTGCGGCAACGGCCCGCCAGCTTGGCGAGCGTGCTCATCAGCTCCTGCTTGTTGATGGGCTTGAGCAGGTAGTCGCCCACGCCGTGGCGGATGGCGCTCTGCGCATATTCAAAGTGCGCATAGCCGCTGATGATGACGATTTCTAGCTGGGGGTTTTCCTGCTTGGCGCGCTCGATGAGCTCCAGACCGTGGCAGCCGGGCATACGGATATCGGTAATCAGAATGTCGGGATGGCGCGTTTTGACGAGCTCGAGCGCCTCCAGACCGTTGGAGGCTGTGCCGCAGAGCTCGAGCCCCAGCGCATCCCAGTCGACGAGCATCCGGATCAGGCTGCACACGCGGGCTTCGTCGTCTGCGATGACTACCTTGAGCATCCGGCCTTCCCCCTCTTTGCTGTGTGTGTATAGCATTGCAGCGTTTACCCATTGCTACCATTGTAGCATGTTTTGGCAGGCAGCACAATGACAAGACGCGGTTGCGCGCGGAGAATGTGCTCCCCACAGAAAAAGGGGCGACGGCGCTTTGCCGTCGCCCCGGGTGTGGTGCGAAAGGGAGACTTACAGGGACTCCTTGGTCAGGACGGAAACGCCGGTGTCAG
Organism: Clostridiales bacterium; assembly: GCA_022776785.1. Lineage (GTDB taxonomy): Bacteria > Bacillota > Clostridia > Christensenellales > Aristaeellaceae > Ventricola. The sequence goes on from JALFHA010000038.1 coordinate 2,807, forward strand.
TCACGGCGCCGCCGAGGCTCTCGCCGCCGATGGCCGCCACAGCCGCCTTGACGCCCTCGTAGCCCATGACGTCGGGGTTCTGAGCCATCGTCGCCAGCAGGTAGCCGTCGCCGATGAGGCCGAGGATCGCGTCGGACTTGTCAAAGCCCACGCCCACGATCTCGCTGCTGCCGGACGCCTTGATGGCGTTGCCCGCGCCGGTGGTGGAGCCTTCGTTGCAGCCGAAGATGCCGACCACGCCCTGGGTGATGTAGTTCTCGGCA
>JALFHA010000058.1 GCA_022776785.1 Clostridiales bacterium
GGATTCCGGAGTCGTGAAATTCACGTCTGCTGAATCGTGATTTTCACGAGTCTTGATTCGTGATTCCTGTACGGGCGGGATGCTGCCGGTGGAGTTATCCACAAAGTTCTTGACGAAGATGAGATTGGGCTTGCCTAGTCCCTGCCGCTTGCGCTCTATGAGTCCGGCTTTGCTGTCCAGCTCGTTCAGCAGCTTGGTAGCCTTCTGATCGGCACAGCCGATGGCCTCCATGACCTCCTCCAGCGTGAAGATGATGAACACGCGCCCCTGTTCGTCCAGCCAGCCGTTTTTACGGCTCAGGCTCATCCGGTCCAGCAGAATGCCGTAGAGAATCTTGGCCTCGGCAGAGATAGACTTGAACCGTTCATCCGTAAACAGCGCCTTGGGGATGCGGTAAAAGGCAAACTGATCTGCCTGGGCACCGTAGAAATAATCCAGCGTCACTTGGCGCGCCCCCTCTCAAGCGAACGAAGAATTTCCTTCGTACACCAGCCGATGCACGGTCCGCACTTGCCATACGGGCAGTCATCGCATTCGCTCACGGGTTTCGTTTCCGGCTTTGGCCGGGCATAATAGCAGACCTTCAGCATACAGCCGTGTCTGCCGTAGTAATAGCAATACTGGCAGTCCTTCGGCTTGCCGTTTTCGCAGCAATCTGTCATAGCGTTCATCCTCCTGAAAATGGGTACAAAAAAAGCACGTCTGTCCAGCCATAAAGGCATTCTCCCCGGGGGAGAGACAGACGCGCATGGCGTGTTCGTATTCTATTCTGGCAATAAAAAATGGACTAAGCGTCCATCGCTTACTCCCAGTACAACATCAGCTATTCAGTTTCGGCACTGCTCAAATACAACGACTTATGCCGCAAATTCCTTGATATTACAGGCTTTTTCGGGTGTTAGTCCACAAATAACAGCCTCATTGGCCATCACAAAATCTGCGCGCAGGGTCGGGTGGCGGTCATCCAGGAATGTATCCGCTGCATATGCGCCCAAATCCGGCTCGATGCCACGAATAGCCAGATTCATCTGGGCCATCTTCCAGGTGGTCGGGTTGGAGTCCTGTCCGTAGATTGAAATGTTGCTGATGTTCCCGCTGTGGTTCTCAACGAACTTGGCGGACTGCACGAACATGCCGCCCGTACCGCAGCAGGGATCATATACGCGCCCCTTGAACGGCTGGAGCACCTCCACCAGCGTCCGCACCACGCAGGAGGGCGTGAAGAACTCGCCGCCCCGCTTGCCTTCCTGCTCAGCAAACATGGAGAGGCAGTATTCGTAGGTACGGCCCAGAATATCCTTTTCGCTTCCGTGCTCAATCATCTGGATATTGGTGAACAGATCCACCACGTCGCCAAGACGGCGCTTATCCAGCTCAGGCCGCGCGAAATTCTTTGGGAGGATATCCTTTAGGCGCTTGTTCTCCTTTTCAATCGCGCGCATGGCATCGTCGATGACGGTGCCAATTTCCGGGGTGTGCGCCTTGGCGGCAATTTCGCACCATCTCGCGCCTGCGGGGACGAAGAAGATGCCCTCGGAGGTATACTCGTCCCTGTCTTCCTGGAAACCATCACCCTCAGCAAGCAGCTCCTGATATTTATCATCAAAACGATCAGAAATGTATTTCAGGAAAATCAATCCCAGAACGACGTTTTTATACTCGGACGCATCCATATTGCCGCGCAGGACGCAGGCAGCATCCCAGATTTGCTTCTCAAATCCAATGTTGGCGGTATTCTTCTCAGCCATGGTTCGTTGCCTCCACGTGAAGATTTTGCGTTATTCCATGATTGTGTGATCCGGTGGTATGATTTCCATAATGTCGCTAATGTCAACACGAAGGGCATGGCATATTTTCACCAGTACTTCCATACTGACATAGCTGTTGTTTCCTAATTTCGTGATGGTAGCCGGACTTAACCCGGCGACCTGCTGCAGGTCCTTTTTCTTCATATCCAGGTCAATCATCAGTTTGAACAGTTTCTTGTATGATACGGCGGTGCACATAGGTTGTACCCCTTTGCAATAAGATACTTCTATTATATCAATAAACTTCACAAATGCAAGTATATCCATGAATTTGTAAGTTCGCACACTGTTGGTTAGCCCGCATCAAACTCTCTGCGAAAAAAATTTTTTGAAAGAAATTTCAAAAGCTGAAATTTTGACTCCTCATTTTTCTAGTATTTCCGTGACTAAACATATAAAAATATATCAAATGTATCTCAAAAACCAAGCTATTCCTTGATTTTTGGAATTTCAAAAACTGAATTCGTTTTTGGAGAGAACTCTGCTATGATACACGCGTTGGAGGCGTCACAGGCCGCCCGCTTGGGAGGCAAAACGGACGGATTTGTAAGGGGTGATTGTTATCGCAGAGAAGTATCAGGGATATGTTGCGATTCCGCGAAGCGTGCAGGTGCTTCCCATATGGGGCAATGCGTACGACACCGCGCTGTGGCTGTACTGCGTGCTGCACGCGTCGCATCGACCGTATGGAGAGCTCAGGCCCGGGCAGTTCTATGCGTCGCAGGCCCAGATCGCCGTGGAGCTGCACTGGACGCGAAAGACCGTGGGCACGGCGCTGCAGCGGCTGGCCGGCAAAGCGCTGCTTGACGTAAAGACCTCTGGGAAGGGCACCGTGATCACTGTCGCGCACTGGGACGAGATCAGCAGCGGACGGGGCTTTGCGGAGAGCGAGATGCCGGTTCAGCCATACGCGGATGCCTACGAGGAAGAGCCCCTGTGGGAAAGCAGGTGATTCGCCTGTATCGGTCGGAGAAGAGTGGTTCCAGCATTGAACCGCAGCGGTTCAAAAACGGAACCGCTGGTGGTT
>JALFHA010000061.1 GCA_022776785.1 Clostridiales bacterium
CATCGGCGCGGGCGGCGCAGGCGTCGCCGCGGCTGTCGAGGCCTGTGATGCGGGCGCGAAGGTCGTGCTGCTCGAGCAGATGCCCGCCATCGGCGGCACCACCGCGACGAGCCAGGGCCTCGTGGGCGGCTACGAGAGCAAGTTCACCAAGGAGATGGACGTGCACTACACCTTCGAGGAGATGTACGCCAACCTGATGAGCAACGCCTCCTATCGTCTCGACCCGACGCTCACCGGCATCACCATCGAGAAGTCCGGCGAGACGATCGACTGGATGGCTGACCGTCTCGGCATGAACTTCTATCAGGTCACCGTCGGCTACGGCCCGCTGACCATGATGCATTGGATTGAGAACGCCGGCGTGGGCATGAAGACCGCCATGGAGCAGACCCTCGCGGGAACCAGCGTCGAGCTGATGCTTGAAACCCGCGCCACCGAGCTGCTCATGAATGAGGACGGCTCCGTCAAGGGCGTGAAGGCGACCCGCGGCGCGGACACCGTGCTCGTCTGGGCGGACAGCGTGGTCATCGCCACCGGCGGCTATGCCTACAATCCCGAGCTCACCGCGCGCCTTGACCCCGAGAAGGCCGGCACCTACGGCATCGGCTTCCCCGGCTCCACCGGCGACGGCCTCATCATGGCCAGCAACGTCGGCGCGGCGCTGACCCACACCGGCGACATGATGTGCGTGCTCAAGGACTACGAGATCATGTCCGAGCACAACGGCACCTCCGCCACGGCGAACGTCTCCAGCTTCATCAGCCGCGACAACACCGTCCTGCTCGGCGCGAACGGCAAGCGCTTCGTCAATGAGAAGGACATCGGCTACATGACCCAGAAGCTCAACAGCCCCGTGTTCGACCAGATGCACAAGGATGGCACCGGCTATGTCTGGGCCATCAGCGACAAGGCGTCCCTCGAGGCGAAGGGCGTCAAGCGCGGCCTTGACATGGAGTTCATCACCGCGGACACCTTTGAGGAGCTCGCCGCGAAGATGGGCCTTGACGAGGCGGCCGTCGTCGAAACGCTGACCAACTACAACAGCTACTGCGAGACCGGCCATGATCCGGAGTTTGGCCGCCTGCTGCTGGCGAAACTCGAGGCGCCGTACTGCGCCGTGAAGGTCGTGCCCTGCGAGATCATCACCTACGGCGGCATCGCGCGCAACGAGCAGGCCGAGGTCATCCGCGCGGACGGCACCGTCATCCCGGGCCTGTACACCGCGGGCGAGGCCAGCGCGAACAGCGCCTACATGGGCTTCACCATCTCCAACGCCTTCACTTGGGGCCGCATCGCCGGCAATGGCGCGGCAGCGTTCGCGCTGGCGAAGTAAATCCTTTCATTCAGGAGGAATACGATTATGAAGAAGCTTTTGACTCTGCTCCTGGCCCTTGCGCTTCTGGTTTCCGCCGCGGCGCTGGCCGAGGGCGGCAAGGTGGAGCCCTTCTCCGCCGAGTATGAGATGAAGGGCACCACCTCCGCGGGCAAGCCCAAGAACGATACCTTCATCTTCGAGGGCGAGACCACCGACGGCATCATCACCAAGCTGAACTTCGACATCATCCGCAACAAGGGCACCGAGGGCGAGTATTCCAAGAAGGGCATCATGGGCTACATGATGAACGTCTCCGACGCCAAGGTTGAAAAGACCGACAGCGGCATGAAGCTCTCCCAGTTCACCGTCTACGGCTACGATCCCGCCTTTGCGGATGGCGATCCGTACTATGCGCAGTTCATGGTGAACGCCTCCTGCGACAGCCTGACCGACGCAACCGCCTTCGCCGACCTGACCTTCAGCGACATGGCCCGTCCCGACCATGCCGTGACGCTTGACAAGGCGCTTCTGGTGTACGGCTATCTGGCGAATGACGCAGGCATCGCGCTCACCGGTGAGACCCCTGTCAAGGAGCTCATCGCCCTCCACGGCCTGTACAAGGACGGCGCGTTCGTCGAGGGCACCAACCGCGTGTCCTTTGCGGGCTACAACGGCGGCCGCAGCTACGGCGAGCAGATTGACGCCATTGTGGACTACATCCTCGCCAACAGCATGACGCTCGAGGACGTGTACGAGATGTTCCGCACCGTCAATCAGGCGGATACCGACATCAAGGACCGCGATGTGGTTTCCGGCGCGACCATCACCTTTGTCGGCGATTTCCAGCGCATGGTGTATTTGGCCATGTATGGCAAGCTGTTCGAGGGCGTCGTCAATACCACCGCGAACGCGGATGGCTCCACGAAGGTGGAGGTCGTCACGCAGGGCTTCGGCGGCGAGATTGAGACCAACGTGACCTTCGGCGCGGACGGCAGAATCGCCGCCATCGCCGTGCGCGACGCGCAGGAGACCGACGGCATCGGCGCTGTGCTGACTGCCGACGGCTCCGAGTACCTCGCCGCGCTCATCGCCGGTCAGGATGACCTGAGCGCTGTGGAGTCCGTTTCTGGCGCGACGATCACCTCCAACGCCCTGAAGACCGCCGTGGAATACGCTCTGGCGGAAATGGCCAAGTAACCGCATAGCCATTCGGCGCACACAGACCCATGCACCAAAGGGATGCCCAAGCCCCAACGTGCATGGGTCTTTCCTTTTCCCCCGTCTCCCGCTGTCCCCCCCGGAAAGCATCGCCGCATCCTCCGTAAAACCCTTCCTTGACATTGGATGCAAACAGCCTATAATGGTCTGTGTGCGCAAGCAATCACCAAAATACGAGGTACTGTAGAATGAAGGAATTCCTCAAGAGAAAGAACATCGTCTTTTCCGCCAAGCGGTACGGCATCGACGCGCTCGGCGCGATGGCGCAGGGCCTTTTCTGCTCGCTGCTCATCGGCACCATCGTCAAGACGCTCGGCCAGCAGCTCAATCTCCCCTTTCTGACGCAGGTCGGCGGCTACTGCGCCGCCATGAGCGGCCCCGCCATGGCTGTCGCCATCGGCTATGCGCTGGAGGCACCGCCGCTGGTGCTGTTCTCGCTGGCGACCGTCGGCTATGCCGCCAATGCACTCGGCTCCACGACGCTCTCGGGCGCCGCAGGCGCGGGCGGGCCGCTCGCCGTGCTGTTTATCGCCATCGTCGCCGCCGAGCTGGGCAAGGCCATCTCCAAGGAGACGCGCATCGATATCCTCGTCACGCCGCTTGTCACGATTCTCAGCGGCGTGGCGCTCTCTGCGCTCGTCGCCCCGGCCATCGGCACCGCGGCCTCGTCCGTCGGGGAGTTCGTCAAATGGGCGACCGTGCTCCAGCCCTTCCTGATGGGCATTCTGGTTTCCGTCGTCATCGGCATGGCGCTGACGCTGCCCATCTCCTCCGCGGCCATCTGCGCGGCGCTCGGCCTCACCGGCCTGGCGGGCGGTGCGGCGGTCGCGGGCTGCTGCGCGCAGATGATCGGCTTCGCTGTGTTGTCCTTCCGGGAGAACGGTTGGGGTGGCCTGCTCAGTCAGGGACTGGGTACGTCGATGCTGCAAATGGGCAACATCGTCAAAAACCCCCGGATCTGGATCCCGCCGACGTTGGCCTCCGCCATCACAGGCCCCATCGCCACCTGTCTGTTCCGCTTCCAGATGAACGACCCGGCGGGCGGCGTGGCCTCCGGCATGGGTACCTGCGGCATGGTCGGCCCCATCGGCGTGTATGCGGGCTGGGTTGGCGACGTCACCTCCGGCGCAAAGGCCGCCATCACCGGCATGGACTGGCTCGCCATGGCGCTGATCTGCTTTGTCCTGCCCGCCGTGCTGACGTGGATCATCGGCATCGTCTGCCGCAGAATCGGATGGATTCGCGAGGGCGATTTGAAGCTGGATTGACCCTTCCTCCCCTCCCCCCAACGAAAAAAGATGCGGGATTGCTCTCGCATCTTTTTTCGTCTTCCAAATGGCTGCAATCAGGGGTTGCGATCCTGAGCTGCTTTGCGGCGTATATCAAGCGGGCGCGCGGCCGCCAAACGCGTGCCCCGGACGGCCTTCCACAAGCCGCCCGTCACATCCGCTGCCGGGCGAATGGAGGGAAGCCCGGCGGCGGACGGTCTTGGCGAATCAGTCCTCGAACTCGTAGGGCTTGATCTCGCGCACCACATCAAGGATGGTGCCGTCGCGCGCCTCGAGCACGGCGACGACGTTGTCCTTGAACTGCACGTCGTCCGGGCGGCCCACGATGCTGTAGGCCTTCTCCTTCAGGCTCTCGATGGACACATGCGGGAT
>JALFHA010000131.1 GCA_022776785.1 Clostridiales bacterium
CTCAAGCAGGTTTGGGCGGCAGCCCAATGTTCCCTTATTGTTCAAAAGAAAAAGCAGTTTCAGAGCAGGATGCGAAGCATCCTACGATTGAAACGGGGCTGATTCTGCAAAGCTAGATTTTAGCCGCAAAATAGTATAAAGCATAACCTACCGGAGTTCTTACCTGATTAGCAAAAGCTCACCGTCAGGTATCGCTTCGCTCCCTGACTGCTTTTGCATCATTCGCTTTGCAATAGGGATGCGTTGGGCTGCCGACCCGGGAAACCCGCATAGTCGCGCCAAAGGCGCTCCTTGCGGTTTCCAATCTTCGCCTGCCTGCTTCCCGCACAGCGGGCGGCAGGCTTCGATTCCAAACCTGCTTGGGGATTTCAGTCCGGGGCTATTGCCCGTTCTTCATCGGCTTCATCCGCCGGGGAACGCACATAGTCGCATCCAAAGGATGCTCCTTGTGGTTCCCGACGCTCCGTCCACCTTTATCCGCCGCAGGCGGCGGTGGACTCCGGTCCCACCGGCGGCGCCGATTCCGAACCCCTTGACCCCTTCTTCGCTTCGCGCAATCATTCCATCTTTACTCTGTAAATCCTTCTGCAAAGCTTCGGACTCGACCACAAAGCAATGGGACTTACGTCACTTGGTCGGTGATGCAACCGGCGTCATGCCGGTTTACCGTGCGTGCGGGGAGCAGCGCGCCGAACTCCACCTCGCTGACCGCAGCGTGCAGAAGCTGCTCAGGGTCGCTGGCGGGGCTGAGCCAGTCCGCGGCCAGCGCGTCCGGCAGGATGACGGGCATCCGGTCGTGAATGAAGGCAATGCGCTCAGCGCTTGAGCGGGTGAGAATGGCGAATACGGGGCCGTCCTGCTCCATGCGGTAGACGGCGGCCATGAAGAATCGGGCGCAGCCCGACGGTCGGACGGCGTAGCGGATCTTTTCGCGCCCGCGACGCTCCCATTCGTCATAGCGGACGGCTGGAACGAGGCACCGCCGCTGCCTCATGCCATCGGCAAACAGCGGACTTGACGCGGCCGTCTCGCTTCGTGCGTTGATGACGCGCCGTCCGCCCGGAAGCGTGTAGCCCCAGCGCATGGCAAAGAGCGTCGGCTTCATGGAGCGGCTGTTGGCAAGCACGGGCACGAGATCGCCCGGAAAGACCTCGCCCTCGATCTTGGTCGCGGGCTGACCGGCCCGCTGGGCAAGGGCGGAAGGCCACGGAAGATGATCGTCGAGCCTGGCGAGCGCATATCTGCCGCACATGAGAAAGCCCCCCTTTTTTCCAAATGATGGGTCTATTATAGCGCAGAAGGCGAGGAACGGCAAGCAGCCGTGCGCGCTTCCTGACATGCAGAGGCCTGGCATGAGAAAAAGCGGTTGCACCCGGAGCGAAAAACGCTTACAATAGACATCCGGCGGGGCTTGCCCGCAAGAAGGAGTGCAAAGCGATGAACCGGAAAACGCAGAAAGAAGCGCAGAGAACCGCGGAAGCAGGGAGCGGCGGCTCAGCCTGCACGATTGAGCGCGGCCGCGCGCAGGACGCTGAGGATATCTACGCGCTTTACCATTCGTTGATTGACATGCCCTACGGCACATGGAACGAGGATTACCCCGATTTTGAGCTGGTGCAGGAGGATTTGGCGCGCTCGGAGGTCTTTGTCATGCGCGACGGGGGACGCCTGATTGCCGCGATTGTAAACGAGGATTCGGACGAGTTTGACGGCATGGCCCCGTGGTATGACGATGTGAGCCGCTGGGCGCAGCTTGGCCGGCTGGGCGTTGACAGGGCATATCAGGGGCGCGGCATTGGACGGACGATGATGCGCTATGCGCTTGAACGCGCGAAGGAGGAGGGCTGCGACGCGGCCCGCCTGCTGGTGGGCGTGCACAATCTGCCCGCGCAGCGCGCATATTCCACGCTGGGCTTCGACGTGTGCGGCGAGGCGGAGGCGTGGGGAAACCGATGGCTCTGCTATCAAAAGCGGCTGTGAGCTTGCCAGAGCGCAGCAAGGCGTGGTATACTGAAGCAGCGAAAGCGCGACCATGGACGAATCTGGAGGAATTACCCCGATGCACATGAGAACAAAGAAATGGGCAAAGCCGGAGCTGGCGGTGTGCCCGTATTTCACGGACGAGGCGGAGCGCTGGCGTGGACACTGGCGCGAGCAGTTTCCGGCGGATGCGCCGCTGTATCTGGAGCTTGGCTGCGGCAAGGGCGTATCGACCGCGGCCATGGCGCGCGACAACCTTCATATCAACTTTGTCGCTGTGGACATCACCTGCAACGTGCTGGGCGACACCCGCCGCAACATCGCGGCAGCTTACGGGAACGACCCGGTGAGCAACATCATCATCGCGCGCTATGACGTGAGCATGATTGAAAAGGTCTTTGCGCCGGAGGATCGGGTGGAGCGGATCTACATCAATTTCTGCAATCCGTGGACGAAGCGCCCCAAGTACGCCAAGCGCAGGCTGACCCATCCACGTCAGCTGATGCAGTATCGCGAATTCCTGACGGACGATGGTGAAATCTGGTTCAAGACGGATGACACGGCGCTGTTTACCGAGTCTTTACCCTATTTCGAGGCATGCGGCTTTTCCATGCGCTATCTGACGAGCGACCTGCACGCGTCGGGCTTTGCGCCCAACTACGTCAGCGAGCATGAGCTTAAGTTTTCTGCTCTGGGCGTGCCCATCAAATTCGTCATCATGCGCAAGGAGCCCGGGCCTGTGGAGCTTGACCCCGTGCGCTGGGTGATGCCCGGCGCCTTCGCCCGCCTGCGGCTTGGGCAGGATGCATCCGGGGCAGACGCGGACGTTCAGGACGGGGACGACGGGGAATAAGCTTGCTTACAGAAGAAAGGGGAGCGAAAAGATGGTCGCCATTGTGATGAATCCGACGTCCGGCTCGGGCGGGAGCAGGTCGCTCCTCGCCTCGATCAGCTCCCTGCTCTCCGGCCGCGGGATGGATGTGCGGGTTTTTGCTACGCAGTCCTCGGGAGACGAGCGCAGGCAGGCGGAGCTTGCTCTGGCGGCGGGCGCGACGGACGTCGTATGCGTCGGCGGAGACGGCACACTCAGCGAGGTCGTCGGCGTGCTGGCGGGCAAGGATGCGACGCTCTACATCGTTCCGAGCGGAACGGGGAACGACTTTGCACGGGCCTTCGGCCTACCGCGCGAGCCTGTGGCTGCGCTGGCCGCACAGCTCGACGGAACGCCCGCGAGGATTGATCTGGGCACGATCAACGGCAGGCCCTTCCTCAACGTCTCCGGCAGCGGGTTTGACGTGGAGGTGCTGCGCATGACGGAGGAGCTCAAGTCCGTTTACCCCGGTGAGACGGCTTACCGCAAGGCGGTGCTCGCCGTCGTCGGGCGCTATCAGGCGATGGAGGCGGAGCTGTCCATCGACGGAGGACCGTTCAGGCGGCGGCGCGTGACGATTGCGGAGTTCGCCAACGGGCAGTACATCGGCGGCGGAATGCGCGTTGCGCCGTTTGCCCGGGAGGACGACGGCCTGCTGGACGTGGTGACGGTGGTCCCGGTGTGGCATGGGCTCATTCCGCTGCTGCTGCCGCTGTTTATCCTCGGCGTGCATGTGCGCCTGCCGCTGGCGCAGAGCGTGCGCGCGCATGAGGCCGTACTGCGCTGCAAGGGCATGACGGTCAACATCGACGGGCGTCTGGAGCAGATGGACGAGGCGCGCTATGGTATATGGCCTGGCGCGCTGCGCATGATGCGCCCCGCAAACAAGCGCTGAGCAGCGAACGGGTCTGACAGATTCTGCCAATTTGCCCAAAAAATCGGGATGAAAGACGGCGCCTGCTTCGTTAAGTGGATGAATGGACATACTGCTCCGGCCAGAGCCGGGGGATTGCCAAGGAGGCGGCGGGCGATAAGAAGCTCTGCCGCAGGAGAAGGAGCGTGAGCTTTGTGAAAAGAGCATGGGTAGCGCTGGCGATTCTTGCGCTGCTGCTGTCGGCGGTCTGCGCCGTGGGCGCGTGCGAAACGATGTACGTCGATAACCGGGAGACGGACAAAATCTACCCCGAGCGGCTGAACATGCGCGATGAGCCCGCTAAGACCGGAGGAATTCTGGGACTTTATTACACCGGCGCGCAGGTTGAGGTGCTCTCTGTGGAGAATGCGGACTACGCCAAGGTGGAAATCGGCGGCATGACCGGCTATATGGCCCGGGAATACCTGATATCCTGGGACGAGGCTGTGGCCCGCTACGGCGAGGACAGCGGATTCGGCGACTGCCGCGTCGCGGAAATCGACCTGACGGGCATGTGGCGCAGCACGACCCCGCTGCTTCCGACAACCGACGCCAACTCCATCTCGCAGGGCACGCTGCGCACAGGCGACAGCGTGGCGCTGATTGGCATCATTGATGACTGGGCATATATCACTGCGGAGATTTCGGGCGAGAAGAAGACCGGCTATGTGCCGCTTGACACGCTGACCGATGTCGGCGAGCGGAAGGTGCTCATCGTTGCGGGCAAGCGCGCGGACAGCCAGACGAACCTCTATGCCGCGGCGAACGACAAGGCTGAGATCATCATGTCGCTGAAAAACGGCACCGCCTGCTTCAGCGTGTTCGGCCGCAAGGAGGGCGAGTGGCGCAGGGTGCGCGTTGGCGGCGTGACGGGCTATGTCCGCTACACGCAGACGGCGAACCTCTATGAGCTGGGCACACAGACGCGCAGCGTCGTGCCCTACTATCCGCTTCAGATGCAGACGAAGGGCGATACACTGCTCTACAGCGTAAAGGACGACAAGACCCAGCGCTACATGACGCTGGGGCAGGAGATGAAGGTCGAGGTGCTGGCCGAGAGCGGCGACAGCGCCTATGTCCGCACGCTGGAGGGCGGTGCGGGCGCATACGATTGCGGCGATTTTGGCTTTGTTTCGCTCTCCAGCCTGGCGCTGACAGCAGCGGGCACGAGCGTGGGCGTGGCGCAGGTGGACGACGGCGATCTGCCGGCGGTGGTCTACGCTGAGCCGGAGGCCGATGCACAGGCCATCGGCGCGCTGTGCAGCGGCGCGCAGGTGCGCATTGCCTCCTTCACGCAGACGGATTACGCGCAGGTCGCGCTGGGCGGCATGACCGGCTATGTCCTCAAGGACGCGCTTCGCATCCTCGGGGAGACGGGTGAGAGCACATCCGAGCGGATTCCTCAGCGCGCGACGGTGACAAACGCGCTGACGCTCGCACAGACGCCCGGGAAGAGCGATGCGGACGGCGAAGCCGTGGAGGCTGGCAGCCGCGTCTACATGCTGGGGTTGGTTGGCGACTGGGCCTATGTCCGCGCGGCGGACAAGCCGGGTCTGGATGCGCAGGACGGCGAGGGCGACCACACGGGCTTTGCGGCGCTTTCCGACCTGAATGCGCCGGCGAGCACCACGCATCTGGTCGCCTATGTCACCACGGACAAGGTGAACCTGCGCAGCGAGGGAAACAGCCAGACGGGCAAGATCATCGGCAAGCTGCGCCTGGGCGAGCGCCTGCGCGTGGCGGACTATGGCACAGGCTGGACGTGTGTTGTCAAGCCGGACGGCACGCGCGGCTATGTGATGACCAAATATCTCAGCTTCACGCTGAACGCGAATGATGGGGAAACGCAGAAATAACGCCCTGCGATGGGGCGTGCGGCGGAGCTGCCGGAGGGTAGCTCCGCTTTTGCATAGAGACAGAATATGCGCTTTTTCGCACAGAATGAAAGGGCTCCTTTCCTGCTGAGCCTGCGGGTTAAGCCGAGGAAAAGCGCAGATGAAATGACGGGAAAACGGAAAACAGATTCAAAAATCGGCGGGTTTATCGAAAAACCAACCGGATTTTCGGGATATGTTGGAGAGAAATGAAGGGGAAGGGCGGATTTGAGAGGAGCATCTATCGTCCGCTTCAACAAAAACAGGGGGAGGAAATTCGCCTGTTTTTCATTCCCCGGGCGACAGGAAAGCGGCGCGCTGTTGCGCTCGGCGGGCGAAAGGGCTATAATAGCCGCGCACGGCGAAGGAAAGACGCCGGGCCAATGAAGGAGAGGAGCGTGAGCGCATGAAGCAGTTCAGCTATGTATTGACCAACAAGGACGCCCTGCAAAGCCGGCCGATGGGCAACCTGATGCGGGAGGCCTCGCGGTTCTCCAGCCGCGTCAGCGTCGCAAACGGAGCGAAGGCGGCGGGTCTGAGAGAGATCAGGGATCTCATGAATCTGGATATGCAGTGCGGCAGCCGTGTGACGGTGACTGTCGAGGGAAAGGATGAGGAGGCCGCTGTGGCAGCGATTCAGAACTACTTTGTCGCCAACATGTGATGATATACGAAAAGGGGAGCGCCCGCGTGTCCTGAACAGGACGGAGCGCTCCTTTTGCGTATGAACTTATCGCTTCCTAGCGGGCAGCCCGAAGGTCATGAATTCGCACTCGAGGCGGCCGTTGTAGAAGCGGCGCTTCTTATCCGCCCGGCGGCCGAAGCAGCGCTCAAAGCCCGGGTGCGAGGTGATGGCCGAGAGCGTCCAGCCCGGATGACGGCGCAGAAGCAGGCCCATTTCGCTGTAAAGGGCTTCGCAGCTCCTGCGGTCGCTCAGGCGCTCTCCGTAAGGGGGATTGCACAGGAATGCGCCGCTTTGCTCAGGGCGGCTGCAGGTGCGCGCATCGGCGACGGCAAAGGGCACGCGCCCGGCCAGCCCGGCCTGCATCAGGTGACGGCGGGCCAGCTCCACGGCTTCGGGGTCGATATCCGCGCCGCTGAGCCCCTCCACGCGCGAAGGGTCAAAGCGCGCGCGGGCCTCCTCGCGCTGAGCGTCAAACGCGGCGCACGGCGCGCCCTGCCAGCGCTCAAGGGCGAATTCGCGCGTCAGCCCCGGCGCCCGGTCGGCCATGCGCATGGCCGCCTCGATGACCAGCGTGCCCGTGCCGCACATGGGATCGTGCAGCGCCATGCCGGGCCGCCATGGGCTGAGCGCCACCAGCGCGGCGGCCAGCGTCTCGCGCAGCGGGGCTTCGCCGTTCCATGTGCGGTAGCCGCGGCGGTTGAGCGCCACGCCGCTGCTGTCCAGCGTGAGCTGGGCGATATTGCCGTGCAGCGCCACGTCGATGGCGACGGTTTCCGCGTCCTCTTCAAACCATGAGACGCGGTATTTCTCTTTGAGCCGCTCGACGATCGCCTTCTTCGTGATGGCCTGGCAGTCGCGCACGCTCATCAGCTGGCTGCGCGCGCACTTGCCGCTGACGGGGAAGCGCGTCCGCTCGCGGATGAACTGCTCCCACGGCAGGGCGCGCACGCCCTCAAAGAGCGCCTCAAAGCTCGTCGCCTCAAAGCGGCCCACGACCAGCAGCACGCGGTCGGCGCAGCGCAGCCACAGGTTGGCGCGGTGGGCATCCTCCAGCGTGCCGAAAAAGCGCGCGCCGCCGTTTTCGGCCTTTGCCTCAATGCCGAGGTATTTCAGCTCCCGGGCGACCACGCCCTCCAGACCAAAAGCGGCTGTGGCTACCCATTCAAAGCGCTGCTGCATGGCTTTCTTCCTCCTGACAAGCGAATCGATGGCTTTGTCAGTATACCAGCCGGGCGGCGTGCGCGTCAATGCGTTTTAGGCCTGCGTGGGCTGATCTGGAAAAAAATCGTAAAACAGGCATCTGGGGGCTGGTCAAATCACGGAAAAATTGTTATACTATGAACGAAGGGTATCCTGAAACCGGGCGCAGTGCGCGTGCGCAGGCGTCCCAATTAACGAAGGAGTGAATATTCATGCCTCTGGTTACTACGACTGAGATGTTCAAGAAGGCCTATCACGGCGGCTACGCCGTCGGCGCGTTCAACGTCAACAACATGGAGATCGTTCAGGCAATCACCGAGGCCTGCCGCGAGGAGAAGGCTCCCGTGATCCTGCAGGTGTCCAAGGGCGCGCGTGCCTATGCCAACCACACCTACCTGGTGAAGCTGGTCGAGGCCGCTGTCATCGAGTGCCCGGAGATCCCGATCGCGCTGCACCTTGACCACGGCGACAGCTTTGAGACCTGCAAGTCCTGCATCGACGGCGGCTTCACCTCCGTGATGATCGACGCCTCCTCCAAGCCGTTCGCGGAGAACATCGAGATCACCCGCAAGGTGGTCGAGTATGCGCACGATCACGGCGTGGTGGTCGAGGCTGAGCTCGGCGCGCTGGCCGGCGTGGAGGACGAGGTCAACGTCTCCTCCGATCATGCCCACTACACCCGCCCCGAGGAGGTCGAGGAGTTCGTCACCAAGACCGGCTGCGACTCTCTGGCTATCGCCATCGGCACCTCTCACGGCGCGTACAAGTTCAAGCCCGGCACGAAGCCGCAGCTCCGCTTTGACATCCTCGAGGA
>JALFHA010000133.1 GCA_022776785.1 Clostridiales bacterium
GGCGATGCGCGCTATGGCGGCGGCAGACCCGGCGAGCAGATTGCGCTGTGGGGCGCCCACCTCGGGCTGCTTCACCCGACGCTGCGCGAGGAGCTGCATTTTGATGCGCTGCCCCCGGCGGATGCGGCGCCGTGGCGCGGATTCGATGCGTCTGCGTGGATGGCGGAAAGGGATTGCCGCCCGTGACGGGAAGAAAACGTCGCTGCCGTTCGTTTATTGGGATGAGGCTCATTACTTGATGAATTCATGGGAGGATCGTTCATGAAGAAGCTGCTGGCTCTTGCGCTGATGCTCTTGCTGCTGCTGACCGCCGCGGGCGCGCTGGCTGACGGGAATACGGAGGCTTTGATGGCCGTTGCGGTCAGCGAGCTGGGCTATTCCGCCACCAAGGGCGGATACAGCAAGTACGGCGAGTGGGGCGGCAACGCTTACGGGGAGTGGTGCTCGGAGTTTGTCTCATGGTGCGTGAGCCGCGCGGACGAGGTTTATGGCCTGTCGATGCTCGGCGCGGACTATCCGATGCAGACCAGCTGCGAAGATGGCGCGGCGTGGTTCGCCTCGCAGGGGCGGTACATCACCACGAGCGGCACGCTCAAGAACGCGGGCGAGCAGTTTTACCTGAGCGACGGTGTGAGCGTTGCGGACAGGCCGTATGTGCCGCAGCCGGGCGACCTCATCTACATCGAGTGGTACAAGTACAATCGCCTCGACCATGTGGGGATCGTCGAGTTTGTCACGCAGGAGGCGGACGGCGGCTATACCGTTCACACCATCGAGGGCAACAATCACATCCTCGGCCCGACGCCCAGCGTCGTGGCGCGCTACAGCTATGCGCTCGACGACCCGTCCATTCGAGGCTACGGCGTGCAGGAGTCGGGGCTGGTGGGAACGACGCTGACGACGGGCTCCTCCGGCGAGAGCGTGGCGGCCTTCCAGCGCCAGCTCAAGGATCTGGGCTTCTACGACGGCGACTGCGCGGGCAAGTTTGGCAAGGCCACGGCAACGGCTGTCAAGAACTATCAAAAGAGCAAGGGACTGCCGCAGACGGGCGAAGCGGACGTGGCGACGCTGCGCGCTCTGGCGGCGGATATCAGGGCGCGCGAGCTCGCTGCAGAGGCGAGTGCGCAGGCCCGGGCGCAGCAAAAGGCGGCGGAGATGCTCGAAAGCGCGAAGGAGGCCATTGCCTCCTCGTGGTTTGGAGAGTTTGATCCGCTTGTCGAGGAGACAGCGTGGGCGCGGCTGATGGAGGACATCACCGTGCTAAACGTGAACAACAACGAAAAGGTCTATCTTTCAGACGGACCGAACGGCTCACGCAAGACGACCGACGAGCATCGCGGTTTTTTTTATGGGGAATCCGTGGCCGTGCGCGTGCTTGACGAGCAGGACGGATGGACGAAGATCGAAGCCTACAACGATTGCGACGAGCTGGAGGTTGGCTGGGTGCGGCCGGGGCGGCTGAAAACCGTCACGCCCAATCAGGAGTACGGCCTCATCGTGGACAAGATGACGCAGCGGCTGTACATATATAAGGAAGGAAAGCTGCTGACCACGCTGCTGATCTCCACCGGAACGACCAGCGGCAGCAATTCGGACTACAACGAAACGGCCTCCGGGGAGTTCCTGCTGTGCAGCGCGACCGGCGGCTTCTGGTCGGGCAACCTCTGGTGCGATCAGGCAATCCGCTTCAATGGCGGCGATCTGCTGCACCTCGTTCCCGCGATCGTCTCCAGCGACGGCACGGTGAAGGACTACTCCATCTGTGAGAGTGCGCTCGGCTCACGAGCCTCGCACGGATGTATCCGCGTGCAGCGCGTCGCCAACGAGGATGGATACAATCACCAGTGGATTTGGGACAACCTGCGCAGCAAGAAGAATGTCAAGCTCATCGTCTGGGATGATGACGGGCGCAAGCTCGAGCGCCTCGATGACGGCGAAAGCGTCTACTACAATCCGGACGGCGGGAAAAAGTATCACGCCGATGCGCGCTGCTCAAGCGTGCGCAGCGTCTACCTGCCGATGACGGCGATCAGCTATGGCGAATTGACGCGCTATCCCTACACACAGCTTACCCCCTGCGGCACCTGCGGTGCGCCGGAGAGACCCGAGACGGTGGATGCGTGGAATGACGCGATTGACAGGGCCTATGAGGAGCTGGGCATTGAGCAGTAAGGGCACGCGCGGCGCATGACGCGCGACGGAGCCGCAGGCGGAGCGGCGATATTTAGGGCATTACGAAAGAAACCGGCATGATGCCGGCTGCATCACCGACGAAGGTTTGTAGATCCTGACGCTATGGATCCGGAGAGGATGCTTGGCGGGCGGATTTGCATCACAGAAGGAGCTGACTTGTCATGAGAATTCCCCATCCGAACAGATTCCCCGGCGTGGGCATGAGAAACATCAAGACCGCGATTGCCGCCTCGCTGTGCGCGCTGGTTTACTACTACATCGGGCGCAGCCCTGCCTTTGCGTGCATCGGCGCGATTTTCGGCATGGGCTCGGATATGGAGGACGCGCGGAAAAATGGCGGAAACCGTCTGTTTGGCACGCTGATCGGCGGTCTGCTGGGCATGGCGCTCTTTCGGATCTATCTGATCTTCGTGCCGGATGGGAGCCATTCGCTGCTGCTGGTGCCGCTGACATTCATCGGCACGGTGCTGCTGATCCTTCTGTGCCAGATGTTCTGGGTGGGCGGCGTGCAGCCCGGCGGCGTGGTTCTGTGCATTCTGCTGTTCAACACGCCGGTCAATGCTTATGTGAGCTATGCGCTCAACAGAATTCTTGATACGGCGGTGGGCGTGCTCGTCGCGCTGACGATCAGCTACCTTTTCCCGCGCGGCTGGATGAAGCTCTGGCCGCAGCGGCTGGAGAGCTGGAAGCTTCACGCACGACAGGCGCGCCGCGCCGTTTGGGAGCGGCACGCAAAATAGGCTGGATGCTGTAGCCTGCTGCAAACCTCTGGTTTTGCCCTTGCGGAGAACATCATGATGCTTTTCGTGCCGTTGATGAGGGGATGACGGAAGCCGGTTCGGATTCTTCGGCATTTCTGCTCGTTGAACGATGATCGATTTGGGACAATATTTCAATCAGAGTAATAGGAGGTTAGTGTGAAAGTGAGTACCTGACCAGCAGTGAGGAAAAAGGGCGCACAAAATCGTCCTTGCAGCTTTCATTCTACCAAAGTTTGTAAACTATGTCTTTTCAATTTGCGCAATTTATTGTACCTTATCGGTTTCCCCGTTGGTTCACCATAAACTCACCGTCAGGCCTCGCTTCGCTCCCTGACTACTTTGCAAAAATGCCTTATCAATGGGATACGTTGGGTTGCCGACCCGGGAAACCCGCATAGTCGCGCCAAAGCGCTCCTTGTGGTTTCCAATCTCCGCCTGCCTGTTTCCCGCACAGCGGGCGGCAGGCTGCGATTCCAAACCTGCTTGGGGATTTCAGTCCGGGGCTATTGCCCGTTCTTCATCGGCTTCATCCGCCGGGGAACGCACATAGTCGCATCCAAAGGATGCTCCTTGTGGTTCCCGACGCTCCGTCCACCTTCATCCGCCGCAGGCGG
>JALFHA010000149.1 GCA_022776785.1 Clostridiales bacterium
AAGGGCCGCGGAGAAGCGTACCTCTCCGCAGCCCGCCGACGCTTATCTCGTCCAGCAATCCGCAACCTGCCGCATCAGCATCGGCGCGTTCTTGCTTAGCACGCGCTTCATTCGCTTTCCCTGCGGCGTCATCATCAGGCCCGCGCCGATGGTTACGCCCAGCAGGCTGCCGGCAGCGAGGCCGCGCATCGTCGATACACGCATTCTTCAGGTTCCCTCCCCCACATTGATGAGCTCGCGGCCCAGACAGGCGGGCACGGTCAGCTCCGGAGACTGCTCCCCCTGGCGGACGTAATCGAGCGCCCACAGCCTCGCGCGCCGCGCGGGCCGGAGGTAGCCCGTCGTCAGCTCGACAGCCGCGACGGCGAGTGTCTCCTCGTCAATCGCGTAATCCGTCACACGCCCGGTCAGCAGCCCCGTCGTATCCCGAACAAAGGCGCAGGGCGGCGTCTCAAACGCGCGCCGGTAGCGCTGCACGCCGCTGACGAGGATAAATCCGTCGGCAACCGCCAGCACCTCCTGCGCCTGCACAACCCGCTTTCCAAGCACACCGCAGGATATGATCAGCGCACGAACCCTTTTTTGCGCCGAATCGAGGCTGACGCTTTGCAGCAGGCCGACACGTTTGTTTCCGCACACCACCGGACGGTTGCGCAGCGCGCTCATCCGAACCAGTTTGCGCCACCCCTTCCCGTCTTTTCATCCCTTCCGGGCCGCTCCTATGTTCTCCCGACGTCGGGCGCTCATGCGTGGGAAAGGTCGGCATTCCCGCCTGCGGGCGGTCTACAGCGACAGCTTTTGCAGCGTTGTCTCAAAATCTGCGGGCAGGGGCGCGCAGAAGCGCATCCGCTCGCCCGTTGCGGGGTGGGTAAAGGCGAGACTGTAGGCGTGAAGCATCAGCCGCGGAATCCGCACGGCTGTGCGCACATTCGGCGCATAGATGGGATCGCCCAGCAGCGGATGGCCGATGTGCTGCATGTGGACGCGAATCTGATGCGTCCGCCCCGTGAGCAGATGCACGTCCAAATAGGTTGCGCCATGCAGGCGTTCGAGCACGCACCACTCGGTTCTTGATTCCCGTCCGCCTGCGATGACCGCCATTTTCTTGCGGTCTGCTGGGTGCCGGGCAATCGGCGCGTCGATCAGCCCACTGTCCTCGCGGAAGCTGCCCAGAGCCACGGCCCGGTAGTGCTTCTCCATCGTCCGCGCCTTGAACTGCTCGCTCAGGGCCGCGTGCGCGCGGTCATTTTTTGCCACCAGAATCAGCCCGGAGGTGTCCTTATCCAGCCTATGAACGATGCCGGGGCGCAGCTCGCCGCCCACGCCGGACAGGTCGCTGATATGATAGAGCAGCGCATTGACCAGCGTGCCGTCCTCGTTGCCTGCCGCGGGATGCACCACCATGCCGCAGGGCTTGTTGACGATCACCACGTCGCCGTCCTGATAGAGGATATCGAGCGGAATATCCTGCGCGGCGACCTCCGCTGCCTTCGCCTCGGGCACATGCAGCGCAAGCTCCTGACCCGGCGCGACGCGCACGGAGGGCTTTTTTTCTGTTCTGCCGTCGATGCTCAGCGCGCCCTCGGCCATCAGCGCCGCAATGCGCGAGCGCGACAGCTCCGTATGCGCGGCCAGACACGCATCGACGCGCACGCCCGCATCCTGTTCCTCGCAGCGCCAGATGATGGTTTCACTCATGCCCGTTCTCCGTTTTCTTTGGTCTGTGTGTTTCTGCCGGAATGGCCGGCTGCCCCTCAAGCCTGCCCGTCAGCGCCAGCAGCATCAGCAGGAGCGCGCCGCCCGTGATGCACATGTCCGCAAAATTGAACACCGGAAAGCGGACAGGCAACAGGCGAATGTAGTCCGTCACCTCGCCGAAGGCCAGCCTGTCGATCAGGTTGCCCGCCCCGCCTCCGATGACAAACGCCAGCGCGATGCGCGCAGTCTGCGTCGGGCACAGCAGGCGGAGCATGACGGCGCACAGCGCGGCGAGCAACACAGCGGAAAGCAGCGTCACCAGCAGCGGATTCCCCGAAAGAAGGCTGAACGCCGCGCCCGTGTTGGCGCGATGCGTGATTTCCAGAATCGGCGGCACGGAAAAAAGCACTGCGCCCTGCGGCTGCGTGCGAATCATCGCCTTGAGCGCCTGATCCGCCGCGGCAAGGAGCGCAGCGAGCGCGATTGTCCCTTTCATTGGATGGATACTCCCTGTATATGGTCGTGGCCGGAGGACCCGGTTTACAGCTTCTGCTCGACGATGCGCACCAGCTCAGCCAGAAACTCCCCGATGACGGGCAGATTAGCCAGCGCGATATTGCGCAGAATGTAGAGCAACAGCGCCCCCAGCACGGTAAAGCCGACGGAAAAGCCCACGCCACGCACAATGCCGCCCAGAAAATCCATCAGCAGCCTGCGACGCCAGTTGTGCACATAGCGCAGATAGCGATCCAGATGCATCTGCTCCATGCGCTGGGCGACATGCTCCAGCCGCCGCACAAGCCAGTCAAGCTCAAAGGGATTCATGGCACAACCTCCTGCGCGCAGTATGGCAGGAAAGGCGCGGCTCTATCCCGGGCTCAGCAAACAAAAAGGACAGGGAAAAGCCCCTGTCCGGAGTGACAATTACAGCAGCTTCTTGATTCGGTCCATCGACGAATTCTGCTCGCTGAGCAGCTTCTGAAGCGCAGTGCAGTAATCCGTCGTCTGCTTGCGCAGGGAGGAAAGCTGGGCGGTCAAATCGGCAATCTGGCTCTCCGCGCGGGTGCGGATGCTGGCGGCATCGTCGTTGGCCTTGCGGATGATCTCATCGGCCCGGGCGTCCGCGGTGGCGACGATCTCATCATAGGCATCCTTCGCCTTGTTGAGCACGAGCTCAAAGCTCTCGGACGGATGGCGCTCAGCGGCGGCAGGCGCAGCCTTCGCGGGAGCGGCTGCCGTGCTGGCGGCCAGCTGCGCGCGAGCCTCCTCCAGCTCACGGCTCAGGGTCGCTACCTGCTCCTTGAGCTTGTTGGTCTCGGCTTCTCTGTTTTCCATCTCCTCGAGGATCTCATCAAGGAACGCCTCGACCTCGTTGTTGTCGTAGCCGTTTTTAACCACCTTAAAGACCTTATTGACGATCGTATCCAGCGTAATAGCCATGAGGGAAAGCTCCTTTCAAACGAAGAAATATTGTTTATTCGTATCGAAAAAATGTAACGCCGATGCGCTGCTTGCGCGTTGTGCCGCCGATCTGCGCCAGCCGGACGCGGCCCCTTCCGCGCAAAGAGAGCAGCACTCCCTCCGTCACGGGCGCATCCGTTCGCTCGCAGGGCAGATGGTTGAGCTTGACGCTGCCTGCACGGATGGCCTCCGCCGCTTCGCTGCGCGACAGATGATAGGCTGCGGCGAGCACGGCGTCCAGCCTGAGCGAACTGACGACCGCGCCGAACGTCTCGCCCCGTGGCGGCGGCATCGGCGGAGCCTCATCAAGCGCTTCAAAGCGCAGAGAAACCCTGCCTGCCGATGTCAGAGCGCCCGCGATAAACTCCGCCGTTGCGGCGGCAGCGAACAAATAAATATCTGCATCTGATAAAATAATATCGCCAACCGTGTCTCTTGTCAAGCCCAAAGCCATAAAAGCGCCCAGCAGATCACGGTGTGTTATCGTAAAAAAGCGCTGCGAGCAGCGCGCGTGAAGGCAGACGATAGGGTATTCCGCCTCCTGCGGCGCATCCCCCTGCGGACTGAAGCAGGCGACGGCGCGCTCCGCTTCCGGATAGCCGCCCCACAGGGACAGCTCTACGCCGTATTGCCTCGCCAGGCGCGCCGCCTCCGCCGCCTGAGCCGGATCGAGAAAGCGCGTATAGCGCCGGATCCCACGCAGGCCAGCCGTCCGCGCCGCGTTTTCAAGCTGTGTGCTCACGTCCTCCATGCCCGTCACGCTCCCCTGCGGCGCTCAGCGGTAGCGGGGCTGAGCCGCCGCGTAGACATCCTCCTCGATGATCTCCACGTTTTCCGGAGCGAGCAGGTAGGACAGGTGCGCCACCTTGAGCATCCGCCCCTGCAGCGCGAAGGCCGCGCCGCTGAGCAGATCCACCACGCGCCCGCAGTCCTTGGGATCGATGTTTTCCAGATTCAGCAGCACGCTCTCCCCGCGCAGCAGGTACTGGATGATCGCCCTGCACTCCTCGATCTGGCGCACGTTGACAATGCGCTCGCAGTGAGTGTACTGCGTCTCCTGCGCGGCGCGCGGATCCATGCGGGAATCGTGAATCACATTGCCGCGGCGCGTCGTGGAGCGCGCGGCAGGCTCCTCCTCGTCCTCCTCAGGCTCGCGGGCGCTGCGGGCAGTGCGGGTGTCCTTCGCCCGACCGCCAAAGGAAAAGGAAAACCGGGGCTGACGCTCTTCCTCGTCCTCATCCTCCTCGTCCTCATCGTAGGATTCGCTCTCGTCGAGCTCCTCCCCATTCTCCTCGTCGTTTTCGGGCAAGGTGAAGCCGAGCTTGCGGGAAAGCGTCTCAAAAAAACTCATGTATCTGTATCCCCCTTGAGAATTCACTGTGCGCTCGCGGGCGTCTCGCGCCTGCCGAAGATGGCCGAGCCGATGCGCACGACGGTGGCGCCCTCCGCGGCAGCCAGCTCATAGTCGCCGGACATGCCCATGGATAGCTCCTCCATCGTCACGCCGTCGATGGCCTCCTGCTGCAGATTGTCAAACAGGCGGCGCATCTGCGCAAAATACGGGCGAAGCTGATCTTCATCCTTCAGATCAGGCATCACGGCCATCAGCCCGCGGACATCGAGCCCCGGCAGGGCCGCCGCATACCGGACAAGCTCATTCAGGCCGTCGGGATCGACGCCGCCCTTCTGTGCCTCGCGCCCGATGTTCACCTGAATCAGCACGGGCATCCGCAGGCCGTGCTGCTGCGCGCGTCTGTCGATTTCCTGCGCAAGGCTCTCGCGATCCACAGACTGGATCATGTGAACCTGATTGATTATAGCCTTAACCTTGTTGTTTTGCAACCGTCCAATCAGATCAATTTGAAAAGAAGCGTCAAGATGCGGCTTCTTTTCCAGCAGCTCCTGTACGCGGTTTTCGCCCAGGCGGACGATCCCCTCCCCGAGCACGGCGTTGACGCGCTGCGCGGGCACGGTCTTGCTCACGGCGATGATCTGCGGCACGCGGCCCCAACGCTCCAGCGACGCGCGCTCAAGCCGCTCCCGGATAGCGTCCACGCGCGCGTGCAGTTCTTCATCCATCATATGGCTCTCTCCTTTGCCCTTGCCGCGCGTCTCAGAAAAGCAGCACGGTCTTGCCCGCCTGCAGCGGACTGCCCTCCAGCGTTGGGCGAACGAATGCCGTTCCGTCGTCGCTGTAGGAAATCACCGTCACCTCAACGAAGACCTGCACGCCGCTCTCCAGCACGATGACGCCCATCCTGTTGTCATGCGCATAGAGCGCGTTCATCGGCACGCGCACGCCGGATACAAAGTCGCCCACTGTTGCGCCGCAGGTGCGGATGTTGAGCACGGGCTCCACGCTCTGGTCGCGCACGCTCATGCGCAGCAGCAGGTCGCTGCCGATGCGCGAAAAGGACTCCACCTTCGCGCTGACCACATAGTTGTCAAAGCCCTCGAGCTTCATCTGGTATGCCTCGCCGACGACGGGATTCCAGTCCCTGTCCGTGCACAGGAAGAGCGCATACCACTCGTCCTCGATGACTGTGCGAAACAGCGGATCGCTGCCGCGCGAGACGATGGACTGCTCCGG
>JALFHA010000169.1 GCA_022776785.1 Clostridiales bacterium
CGCGCACCTCCTCTCTGCCCAGCACGCGCGCCAGCAGCGAGCCCTCGTACACCAACGGATACTCCCGCAGCGTAAAGAGCACGCCGCCCACCGGCGAGGCGACGGGCGTGCTGCTGCCGGTCAGGGGATTGATGATCTCCCCGATGACCTCGCCCGCCTCCACATGCTCCCAGTGTGTCGCCGTGGGCACGAACATGCCCAGCGTCGGCGCGTTGAGGAACGCCACGCGTCCGTCGGTGGAGACGATGGGCTCGCGCACGGCGGGCGCGTCGCCCAGCCAGATGCCGAGGCTGTGCATCAGATGGAAGATGCCGCTAAGCAGCTGCTCGCCATAGGCGCGCGTGATGCGCATCCCCACGCCCATCTCCACCACCAGCGTCGGCACGCCGCGGCTGTTGAGCGCGTGGGCAAGGGTGCTCTCCAGCACGGTGGCGCTGGCGTGCACCCAGATGAAGTCGCAGTTGAGCTGGCGGGCGTAGGGCAGCAGCGCGGGCGCCGTCTCCTCCGAGACGCGCACCTGCGGGATCTCGCGCAGAAAGATGTTGCTGGCGTGCACGTCGATGCACACGTCGCTGCCTTCAAGGTCGTGCACGATGGCGCTGGCGGCGTATTCGGCCATGGCCCCGTCCTCGCTGCCGGGAAAGATGCGGTTCATATCCAGATCAAAGCCCGGCACGCCGCGAGTGATGGAATCCACGCCCAGCGGGTTGAGCGCCGGGTAGATGTCCACCACGCCCGCGAGCAGCTCCGGATGGCTGCGGATACGCCGCTCCAGCTCATAGCAGACGTACTGGCCCTCCAGCTCATCGCCATGCGTGCCGGTCACCACGCACAGGCGGCGCATCCCGGGACGCGGAGAGGCGGGAGCAAAGTGTACCTTCTGAATCCGCATCTGCTCATCCACGGGCAGATCGACGGACACGATTTGCTCAATCATCGGGGAAAAACCTCCTTGTGGTTGCGTCAATAACGCCATTATACATCAGCGCGGGGCATTTTGAAAGGGTGGATTCGACAAAAAGTCCGAAATTTGCAGGATTTGGCTTGACTGTATGCAGAAACTGTGCTATTGTATCGCTATCAAAACCCAAATTTACAGGAATCTGGAAGAAATGGGGCGAATTATTTCCTGATCCGCGGGGAGATGCGCCTCAATCCCCTTGATGCAAGGAGGAACACGCATGAAAAGCCTGACCACGCACGCCGATGCCATCAACCGCCTGCTCTCGCGCTACGGCGTGAAGTTCGGCATCTATAAGAACAACACCTTCCACGAGCAGCTCTTTCCCTTTGACGCGCTGCCGCGCATTATCCCGCACGGCGAGTTTGCGCTGCTCGAGCGCGGCCTGCGCCAGCGGGTGGACGCGCTGAACCTCTTCCTCGCCGACGTGTACAGCGACAAGAAGATCGTGCGCGACGGCGTGCTGCCGCAGGAATTCCTGTATGCCAGCAAGGGCTACCTGCCCGAGTGCGAGGGCATTGCGCCGCCGGCGGGCATCTACAGCCACATCTCCGGCATCGATCTGGTGCAGGCGAAGGACGGCGGCTGGGTCATCCTCGAGGACAACCTGCGCATCCCCTCCGGGGCGAGCTATCCGCTCATCGCGCGCGAGCTCTGCCGCCGCGCCAGCCCCGATACCTTCCGCAATAACGACATCGTGGACAACCGCAATTACGCCGAGATGCTGCGCGAGACGATGGACTATGTTTCCGCGCCGGGGATGCGCGTCATCCTCACGCCGGGGCGCTACAACGCCGCCTACTTCGAGCACAGCTACCTCGCAGAGCGCACGGACAGCGCGCTGGCCTCCAATGCCGACCTCTATGTGGAGGACAACAAGGTCTATTACCGCGACTACCTCGGGCAGGCGCAGCGCGTAGGCGTCATCTACCGGCGTCTGAGCGACGAATATCTCGATCCGCTGACCTTCCTGCCTGAGAGCCTCATCGGCGTGCCCGGGCTGATGGCCGCCTACCGGGCAGGCAATGTGGCGATCGTCAACGCGCCGGGCAACGGCGTGGCCGACGACAAGGGCATCTACTACTTCGTGCCGAAGATGGTGAAATACTATCTGGGCGAGGAGCCGATTCTCAAAAATGCGCCGACCTACCTGCCCTTCTACGAGGAGGATTACCGCTATGTGATGGAGCACCTTGACCGGCTGGTCGTCAAGGACGTCTCCGAGGCGGGCGGCTACGGCGTCATTTTCGGCAGCGGCCTGACGGGCGAAAAGCTGGAGGAGCTGCGGCAGACCATCAAACGCGAGCCGCGGCGCTTCATCGCGCAGGAGGTCATCGACTTTATCGACCTGCCCGTCATGGAAAACGGGGAGCAGGTGATGCGCAAGGCCGATCTTCGCGCCTTCGTGCTATCCGGCAAAACGACGCGCGTGTGGGCCAGCGGCCTGACGCGCTTCGCCAGACAGGAAAACAGCTTCGTCGTCAATTCTTCGCAAGGGGGAGGCTTTAAGGACACATGGGTATTATCTCGCTAGAAAAGAGCAACCGGCTGGTGTGGCTGGGGCGCTATACGGAGCGCACGTTCACCATCTGCCGCACCCTGAGCCGGTACTATGATGAAATGATCGACAGGGATGAGTTCGCTTACCGCGGCTTCCTTGACTGCCTCGGCCTGCCCTACATCTACGGTAGCCGAGATGCGTTCATCAAGACCTACATCTTTGATCCCGGCGATCCGAATTCGCTGGTGAGCCAGCTCACGCGCGCGCTGGACAACGCCGTGGTGATGCGCGAGGAGCTGACAAGCGACA
>JALFHA010000176.1 GCA_022776785.1 Clostridiales bacterium
AGCCCCCGTTTCAATCGTAGGATGCTTCGCATCCTGCTCTGAAACTGCTTTTTCTTTTGAACAATAAGGGAACATTGGGCTGCCGCCCAAACCTGCTTGAGGGATTTCATCCCTCAAACTCCCTTCTTCGCTTCGCGCTTACATTCGAGCTTTTAAGTGCAAGACAGTATCAGCCTCCGATCAGCTCATCATACATCTCGTTGTACTGCTTGGCGGAGTTCTCCCAAGAGACATCCTTGTTCATGTCGCGCGCGACCATCTCGTCCCAGCGCCCGCGCTCCTCAAAGTACATCTGCTTCGCGCGGTTGATGGCGTCGAGCAGCAGCCCGGCGTCGTACTGCACGAAGGTGAAGCCGTTGCCCTCGTTGGTTTCCGGATTGTAGGGCGCGACGGTATCCTTCAGGCCGCCCGTCTCTCGGACGATGGGCACCGTGCCGTAGCGCATGGCATTGAGCTGCGTCAGGCCGCAGGGCTCAAAGCGGGAGGGCACCAGCAGCGCATCCGCGGCCGCGTAGATGCGGTGGGCGAGCTGCTCGTCGTAGAGGATGCAGGCGGCAAAGCGGCCGGGATACTGCCGGGCATACGCGCGGAAGGATTCCTCATACTGATGCTCGCCCGTGCCCAGCACGACGATCTGCGTGCCCTCGTCCATGAGCTGGGGAATGATGGCGTTGAACAGGTCGAGACCCTTCTGGTCGGTCAGACGGGAGATGAGGCCGATGACGAACTGCCCCTCGTCCTGCCTAAGGCCCAGCTCGCCCTGCAGGTCGAGCTTGTTCTGGCGCTTGGCCTCCACGGCATTGCCCGCGTCGTAGTGATGCGGAACAGCCGGATCGGTTGCGGGGTTCCACATGTCCACGTCGATGCCGTTGACGATGCCGCGCAGCTTGCCGCGGTGATAGCGCAGGTGGCCGTCGAGCGTCTCGCCGTATTCCCACGTCTGAATCTCTTTGGCGTAGGTCTGGCTCACCGTCGTGATGCGGTCCGCGTAGGAGAGGCCGCCCTTGAACATGTTGGCGTCCTCGCCCCTCTGCCCGTAGCCCATGCCGTCATATCGGTAGGTCCACCACGGCAGGCCCGTCCAGTAGCGGATGGTGTCAATGTTGTAGATGCCCTGGAAGCGCAGATTGTGGATGGTGAGCACAGTCTTCGCCCGGCTGATGGGCGTATTGTGGAACAGCGTGCGCAGCATCACCGGCACGGGGCCCGCCTGCCAGTCGTGGCAGTGGATGACGTCGGGGATCCAGTCGAGGTAGTTGAGCACGGCCAGCGCCGCCTTGCTGAAGTAGCAGAACTTCGGAATGTCCGCGACCAGATCGGTGTACGGCTTGCTGCCGGAGAACATCTCCGCGTTGTCGATGAAGTCGTAGATCACGCCGTCCTGCTCGTATTCCAGCACGCCGACGTGGAAGTTGCGCCGGGTCTCGCCCAGATCCATCGGGAAGGAGCCGCTCCAGACCATCTGCTGCTGGTATTTCTGAGGGATGCACGCATAGCGGGGCAGAATGACGCGGACGTCGCAGTCCATGTTCACAAGGGAGCGCGGCAGCGCGTACATCACGTCGCCCAGTCCGCCCGTCTTGACAAACGGATGGCACTCGGAGCCGATGAAGGCGATCTTCTTTCTCTCTGACATAGCTTTTCCTCCAATGTGTTTTGTCTATTCAAGCCTCAGAAAGCGCCTGAGGCGGGTTGCGGATTCCGGTGCAGTCTGTATAGATTGATTATACGCGAAAGCGGCGCGAGGTTCAAGGGGGAAGCGGCGGTTCCCGAGGGGGCGATTCGCAGCAGAGGACACGCAAAAAGGAGACCCCTTCCGGAGTCTCCCTGAGCAATCTCTTCGATTACTAGCCGAAGCAGCGCTTGAGCAGGCCAGCGAACGCCTTGCCGTGGCGGGCTTCGTCGCGGGCCATCTCGTCCGCCCTTTCGCATCGCTCATGGGCGAAGCGAAGCCATGTCGTTTGATTGGGACGGCGAAGCCTTAGCGCCGCCTTTTGTCCGGCATCGCGCAGATCATCAGAAAGCCGACAAGCCCGAGCCAGAAGCAATAAACAGATGAAGAATTTGAATATATGGATAAGTCTCCCCTTTTGTACAAACATGAAGGCCGCAGGTACAGGCGTGCGTGCTGTATCTGCGGCTCTTGATGATTAGCTTACTTGCCGAAGTAGCGCTTGAGCAGCCCCTCAAAGGCCTTGCCGTGGCGGGCTTCGTCGCGGGCCATCTCGTGCACGGTGTCATGAATGGCGTCGAGGTTGAGCGCCTTGGCCTTCTTGGCCAGCTCGAACTTGCCCGCGGTCGCGCCGTTCTCGGCGTCCACGCGCATCTCGAGGTTCTTCTTGGTGGAGTCGGTCACGACCTCACCCAGCAGCTCGGCGAACTTCGCAGCGTGCTCAGCCTCTTCGAAGGCGGCCTTCTCCCAGTACAGGCCGATCTCCGG
>JALFHA010000191.1 GCA_022776785.1 Clostridiales bacterium
CGGCAAGATTCAGAATTACGACACCTACTACGCCAGCTACAAGGACAAGGGCTATGCGCTTTCCGACCTCATCGGCCTTGACGGCGTGGAAAAAACGATGGAGGACTGGCTCACCGCCTGCACGACGCAGCGCGTGGGCAAGCGCGTGGTGGAAATCGACCGATACGGCGCGGTCAGCCGCACGCTCTCGACCACGGAGGCGACGGACGGCAACAACGTCAAGCTGACCATCGACTCGAACCTTCAGCGCGTCGCCGAGCGGGCACTGGAGGAAAATATCAACTACATCCGCGACGAGCAGGAGACGTTGCTGGCCAGCGACAAATGGCTGGACACCAACAAGGCCGTACTTCAGGGAACGACGCGCGATTTTGAGTCCAACCCGATTTCGCTGGCGGAGAAGGGCGCGGTGGTCGTCATCGACATGGAGGGCCGTGTGAAGGCGCTGGCGAGCTACCCGCCCTACGACCCGAACGCCTTTATTGTCGGCGGCGAGGCGGCTTCCGAGATCCTGCTGGATTCGCGCAACCCGCTGGTCAACTACGCCATCGGCTCGCGCGATACGCCCGGCTCGATTTTCAAGCCCGTCACCGCGACGGCCGGCCTGATTTCCGGCCAGCTCACGATGACCGAGACGATCGACGACGAGGGTAAATTCACCAAATACGACAAGACCAACCCGCCGCGCTGCTGGGTCAACCAGCACTACCTCTCGCGTCACTCCAATCAGAACGTGAGCAAGGCGCTGACCCGCTCGTGCAACTATTTCTTCTACACAGTCGGCTCCCGTCTGTACGAGAATACAGACGACCAGCTCTACAAGACGGCGGCACTCTATGGCCTGACGACTAAGACGGGCATCGACCTGCCGGGCGAGCTTCAGGGCTATGTAGGCAGCCAGACGACGCTCTATGACAAGAACAAGGCCATCAGCGCCGCCGAACAGGCGACGTGGAGGCCCTCCATCGTCTTCAACAACATCAAGAAGAACATCGTCTCCGTCAGCGAAAAGCTCTACGGCATGACCTTTGACGAGGACAAGCTCGACAAGTGCGTCAAGCGCCTGATGGACATGGCTGTCGATTACAACCAGAGCGACTGGCTGCCGCAGATCCGTGCCATCCTCATGGAGGAGCTGGACATGCCGCGCGAAATGGTCTACCTGCAGGCCATCACAGGTGATACCTTCATCATGCTCAACGAGATCAAATGGGGCGGCAGCGAGGCCATCATGTGCGCGGTCGGACAGTCGATTACGACGGTCACGCCGGTGGCCCTGGCGCGCTACGTCGCCGCAGTCGCTAACGGCGGCAAGGTCTACGACCTGCGCATCGTCGATTCCATTATCTCGCCGGACGGCGAGGTGCTCAGTCAGAGCGCGCCCATTCTGGCCTCCGAAATCGAGGGCGACAACGTGGAGGAATACCTCGCCTGCATCCGCTCGGGAATGAAGGGCGTTGCGGAGGCGGAAGGTACTGCTGCGAAGTTCTTCAGCGATGCGAAATACGACGATATTCGCGAGAACATGGGTGCCAAGACCGGCACGGCCGAAAAGACGCAGATCGACCTTGAAAACAACGCGTGGATGATCGCCTTCGCGCCGTATGAGAACCCGGAAATCGCTGTGTGCGTATACATCCCGCATGGGTACAGCGGCGCGTACTGCTCCATTACGGTGCGCGAAATCATCGACTACTACATGGAGCACAGGGAGCTTGATCAGGAGGACTTCATGCCGCCGTCCAGCTCGCTGGCCTACTGATGGTGAAGCTATGGGTAAACTGATTGCCGTCTGTTCAGGAAGCGGCGGTGTGGGAAAGACCACCGCTGCCCTTGCGCTGGCGACGGGCGCTGCCAAGGCAGGAAAGCGGACAATTCTGCTGGATGCCTCCGGCCCGGCGCGCTGTGCCGACCTGATTCTGGGGCTGTCCGGCGCTGTGTCGCTCGACATGGCTGATGTGGCTTCGGGCGAGGCCTCCATGGAGGCAGCACTCTACCCGGCCTCGCGCTATCCGCAGCTTTCCTTTGCGTGCGCTTCGCTGTACGACGGCGGTTCGACATGGGAACTGTCGGGTACGCTGCTGGCGCTCCAATCGCTGTGCGACGTGCTCGTCGCCGAGCTGCCGACGGGGCAGGCGTCACTCTGCGACGGTATGCCCGGCGCGCAGGATGTGCGTGTTGCCGTGCTTCGCCCCACAGACGCGGGTGTGCGCGCCTGCGAGCGGCTGCTCTCCGGTGTTTCGCCACAGGAGGGGGAGACGATGCTGCTGCTCAACCTCATGCAGCCCGCGCTGCAAAAGAGCGGCCTGCTCTACGGCGCGGATGCCGTGCGCACACTGCTGGATTATCCCGTGCTGGGCGAGATCCCCGAGGACAGAGCCATCGCCCTCGGCGCGGCGCGGGGGATGACGGCGCAGGAATGCACCGGAGCCGCGCATGCCGCGCTGGTGCGGGCATCTGCCGCTGTGCTTTCCCGGCTTGACAAGGAACAGGAGTAACGATTCATGCGCGTTTCAGACAATAACCGGCTGTCTAAGCCGCATTTTGACTGGCAGCTTCTTGTAGCCAGCTACATGCTGGCGCTCTACGGCGTGCTGGCGATCACTATCGCCAATTACAATCCCTCGCTCGGCTCGGACCGTTCCCTTCAGCAGCTCATCATGGACGCGAACAACGGCCGCCTGCAGCTTCTTTGGGTGGTAGTGAGCATGGTCGCCGTCGGCCTGGTGATGACGATCAAGTACGATATCATTGGCCGGCTGTGGCCCATCATCTATGTCGTGGATGTCCTGCTGCTGGGGCTGGTTCTGGGCACCTCTCAGATTAACGGCGTGAAGGGCTGGTATCAGTTCCTCGACCGCACGTTCCAGCCCTCGGAGCTGGCCAAGCTGGCGCTGATTATCACGCTCTCCAAGGCGCTGACGCGATACCCGGACAAGCCCATCCCGAATTTCCGCTATTTTGTCTATATCTGTATGCACTTTGGCATCCCGGCGCTGCTGATTCTGCTCCAGCCGGATATCGGCACGCTGATGGTCTTCTGCGTCATCTTCGTGGCGCTGCTGTTCACCTCCGGCTTTGAGCTGCGGTGGATGTTCCTGCTGGGCGCTATCGTTATAGCAGCCATCACGCCCGTCATCTTCTATCTGGCCTCGACGAACAACTTCCGCTGGCTGCGTCTGGTGGCCTTCATCAATCCGGAATCCGACCCGACCGGCAGCAGCTATCAGATCGTCAATTCCAAGATCACCATCGGCTCCGGCGGTCTGTACGGCAAGGGCGCATTCGCCGAGGGCACGCTGACGCACCTGAACTATGTGCCCGAAAACCACACGGACTTCATCTTCTCCGTCGTGGGGGAAACGCTGGGCTTCGTCGGCTCGATGGTGCTGCTGGCGCTCTATGCGTTCGTCATCTTCCGGATGCTGCTGCTGGCCTATTACACCCGGGATCGCTTTGGCCAGCTCATCATCATCGGCGTGATGTCGATGCTGCTGTTCCACGTGTTTGAGAACATTGGCATGTGCATCGGCGTCATGCCCATCACGGGCATCCCGCTTCCGTTCATCAGCTATGGAGGCACCAATCTGGTGGTGAACATGGCCGGCATCGGCCTCGTGCTCAATGTCACCTATCATAAGAGCTCCGTCAACCTGACGGAGCACAGAACGCAGTAGCCGTTCGTTCTTGCCCGCCCTTCTCCCGCATAGGCTTGTGCAAAAGCGGGAGGAGGGCGGTTTTACATGAGTCAGACGCCAGAGAGAGGGCCGACGCGGGTCATCGCGCAGATGAATGCGCCCCGGAAGCGCAATTTCAGCGACTTGAAGCCGACGCAGAAGAAAAAGCCAGGAGGGATAAAAAGACCGAAAAGGGCTGCGGCGCTCACGGCGGCCGCCTTTCTGTGCGCGCTGACGGGCGCGGCGCTGACCCCGGCGGGGCGCGAAGCGGGCAGGGCGCTTGTCAGCCATGTTTCGGGCGGATTTGAATACGACGAGACGCTGGGACGGCTGCAATTCGTCAGCCATGTTCTGCCGGAAAGCGCGATGGTCTTTCTGACAAGCACGGGTGAGGAGACGACTGTCGCGGCGCCCGTCAGCGCGAGCGCCATGCATGCGTGGAGCGAGGATGAGCCGTGGCTGGAATACGCCTGCGCGGGCAGCGTATCCGCGTGTCTGGGCGGTGAGGTGATGACCGTTGTGCGCAACCGTGCCGATTCCTATACGGTGCGCCTGCTGCACGAGGATGGCTATGAGTCGGTGTATAGCGGGCTGTGCAGCGTCTCCGTCGCAGAGGGGGACAGCATCAGCGCGGGGCAGACGATCGGCCAGACGGATGGCTTTGCCGCCTTTGAGCTGCGGCGCGACGGGCTTTCCATTCAGCCTGTCTTTGCCGCGCAATGAGGCTGCGCGTCCGCCCGGCGTTTGTCGTCTATCTGGCGAGCATGGCGCTGCTGGCCTCGCCAGCCTGCGCGCTCGGTGCTGTCTGTGCGCTGGCCGTGCACGAGCTGGGACATGCGCTGGCAGCCCGGCTGCTGGGTGAGCGCATCTGTACCGTGGAGCTCGCGCCGTTTGGCGGGGTGATGACCTATGCGCCGGGATACAGCCCTGCAAAGGGTCTGCGCGGCATTGCACTGGCCGCCGCCGGGCCGCTTGGCAACGAACTGGCGCTCCTGCTGCTTGGCGTGGCGACGCGCAGCGAGCTGCTCTGCTCGCTCATGAATGGCGAGCTTCTGCGGCAGATGATCGGCGCGAACGCCGCCATGCTGGCGCTCAATCTGCTGCCGGCCCTGCCTCTGGACGGCGGAAGAATCGTCTTCTGTGCGGGATACTATCTCTTTGGCGTATCGGCGCTGTCACTGCTGCTGTGCGCACTGGGCACGGCGCTGGGGCTGCTTCTGTGCTCGCTGGCCGTCTATGGCGCCCTTGCGCTGGGCACGCTCAATCTGTCGCTGATGATCGTCGGCGGCTACCTGACCGTCTGCGCTGTCCAGGGCCGTGACGCGCTGCTGAGCGAAAATCTGTACGCCGTTGTGCATGAGCGGATGCAGTCAGGCGGGCAGCGCTGCGCGCGCGCGGTACTGCTGCGCGTCGGCGGAGAAACGCCGCTCTATGCGCTGATTCCCCACATGGCAAAAACGCGCGCCTGCGTCCTCGTGCTTGAGGAGGGCGGCGCGCCCGTTCTGCTCGGCGAGGAGGCTGTGCTGTGCGCGCTGCTTGAGAATCCCGCGCAGAGCGTCCGCGAGGCGGCGGCTGCACCCGATATACAGGGGACAGACGCAGGGGAGAACGCTGCTTTTCCCGGCAGAATTTGACAAAAATCGCTTTAATGGTTGCAACCGGCGCGCGCGTGAGCTACAATAGAGGTGCAGCAATTCAAGACACAGAAAAACGAGAAATGAGAGGAATACTACCTTGAGCGAATCAGAAATAACCGCCTGCGCGCCGGCTAAGGAGCATCCCCTTGAGAAGCTGGGCATCAGCGTCGAGGTCGTCCGCGCATTTGACTGGATGGGCTTCAAGAGCCTGACGGGCATACAGGAAAAGTGCATCCCGCTGATGATGGAGGGGCATGACGTCATTGCCATCGCGCCCACGGGCACGGGCAAGACGCTGGGCTTTGGCATCCCGATGCTCGAATACGTCAATCTGGACGACCCGAGCGTGCAGGAGATTGTTCTCGCGCCGACGCGCGAGCTGGCGCAGCAGATCGCCGACGAGCTGACGAATCTCGCGCACTTCATCAAGGGGCTCAAGATCGCCGTGATCTACGGCGGCCAGCCCTTTGCCAAGCAGATGCGCGCGCTGGAGCGCAAGCCGCAGGTGCTGGTCGCCACGCCGGGCCGCCTGCTCGACCACATGGAGCGGGGCAACATCCGTCTCTCCGCCGTGCACACGATGGTGCTCGACGAGGCGGACGAGATGCTCAAGATGGGCTTTATCCAGGACGTGGAGAAGATCATCGAAGCGGCGGACCCGAATCGCCAGCTCGTCATGTTCAGCGCGACAACCAATCAGGACGTGCTGACCGTCTCCTGGAAGTATCAGCACGATCCCATCGAGATCGTCGTGCAGGCCGAGGCGGAGAATAAGCCGCAGATCACGCAGTACATCATCGAATCCGACCAGAAGCAGAAATACGACCACCTGCTGTACCTGCTCGACGCCGACCAGTACAGGCGCATCATGATCTTCTGCAACACGAAGGATATGACCGCGCGCCTGTGCGAGCGCCTCAAGAAGGCGGGCTACAGCGCCGAATGCCTGCACGGCGACGTGCGCCAGAGCCAGCGCGACAAGGTGATGTCCGGATTCCGCAAGGGCGAGTTCGAAATCCTTGTCGCCACAGACGTCGCCGCGCGCGGCATCGATGTAGACGACGTGGAGGCCGTCATCAATTACGACCTGCCGGATAAGCAGGAGTTCTACGTTCACCGCATCGGCCGCACGGGGCGCGCCAAGCGCGCGGGCGTGAGCTTTTCGCTCGTCAGCTTCCGCGACAGCATTCGCATGGATGAAATTCTCAAATACATCCGCATGGAGCCCATCAAGCTGTGCTTTGATGAATTCGGCACGCTCTGCCGCAAGGATGACGGCACGCCGTTCATGGAGAACGCTTAAAGCACGCTAGCCGATGCGAAAGCCGCTCACACCGCTTGCGCGCAGCAGCGAAAGAAGCTCTCCCTCCGGCATGGGATCGTTCATCGTCAGGCGCAGCGTGCGGCCGTCGCTCAGCGCATCGACACGCCGAATCCGGGGGCAGTTTTCCAGCAGCGCTAGCGCGTTCAGCCGCTGAGGCCGTGCGCCGTAGAGCGTCAGCTGCATGTTCATGGCGAATTTTTCCTCCCTTCGCGGAAAATTCAGACAAAGGGGATTGCACAACGTCCATTTTTGTGATATGCTATGACTAGATACAAGCATTCATTTGTATCGTACGACGAAAGCGGGGGTTTCAGCCATGAATGATATGGAGAATATGGAAAACGATAACATCATCGTCCTGACCGACGAGGATGGCGTGGACGTGGAGTTTGAGTTCTGCGCGTCCGTGGAATACGAGGGCAACGAGTACGTTGTGCTGCTGCCGACTGAAGATGACGACGGCGAAGTGGTCATCCTCCAGGTCGTTGAGGATGAAAATGCCTCCGACGAGGATGAGGTGACCTACATCGGTGTGGATGACGACGAGGTACTTCAGGCCGTGTTTGACCTGTTCAAGGAGCAGGCGGGCGACGAGTTCGATTTTGAGGAGTAACAGCATCGTCATTTGACTGCAAGCGGCGCCGCCGGCGGGAACGCCGGCGGCTTTTTCGGTTGCGCAGCCGGCGAAAAGCAGAAGCGTCCGCCGGCTGACCGTAAGCAAGGAGGCGTTTTTCTACCTATGAAGCTGGGCTTTATCGGGGCCGGAAGCATGGGCTCCGCGATCATCAGCGGTGTGCTGCGCAGCGGCCTGCTGCCTGCGCAGGCAATCGGCGTCAGCCGCAGGCATCCTGCGCTGAGCGCTGAGCTCGCCGCCCAAGGCGTGTTTGTCACGGACTGCAATGCGGAGCTTGTGCGCAGGAGCGACTGCATTGTGCTGGCCGTCAAGCCCGTTTCTGTGCGCGAGGTCGTACGGCAGGTATTCGAAGCGCTGCGCGGCAAGCTGGTGATCTCCATCGTTGCCGGATATACGCATGAGATGCTTACGGCCCTGCTTCCGGAGGATGCGCGCTTCGTCCGTGTGATGCCCAACACGCCGCTGTCCGTAGGCGAGGGGATGAGCGTCATCTGCTCGCGCTGCACCTGCACGCAGGCGGAATTTGACTTCACACGCTCGCTTTTTGAGGCGGCTGGAAAGGTCGCCGTCGTCGAGGAGCGCATCTACACCGCCGCCAACACGCTCAGCGGCTGCGGCCCTGCGTTTGTTTTTGAATTCATCGAGGCGCTTGCCGACGGCGCCGTGCGCTGCGGCGTGCCGCGCAAGCTGGCCTATGAGCTGGCTGCACAGACGCTCATCGGTTCGGTCAAAATGGTGCAGGAAACCGGCACGCATCCCGGCGAGCTCAAGGACGCCGTCTGCTCGCCCGGCGGCACGACCATCGAGGGTATCTATGCGCTGGAAAAGGGCGGAATGCGCGCGGCGGTCATGGAGGCAGTCGGCGCATCCGTTGAAAAGACGCTGCGCGTGGCGCAGAGCGTGTCGGATACAAAGCAAAGCTGAAATCGCTAAAAATAATAGGAGTAATATTTTCTGTGAAGGAAATCATCATGTATACCGACGGCGCTTGCTCGGGCAATCCCGGCCCGGGCGGCTGGGGCACGGTGCTGATGTTTGGTGAGCACGTCAAGGAAATCTCCGGCTACATGCCCGAGACGACCAACAACCGAATGGAGCTCTTTGCGGCCGTGCAGGGCTTCACGGCGCTCAAGCAGCCGTGTCAGGTGACGCTGTATTCCGACTCGGCGTATCTGGTCAACGCATTTCATCAGAACTGGATCGGCTCATGGCAGAAGAACGGCTGGAAAACCGCCTCAAAGAAGCCTGTTGAAAATCAGGATCTCTGGAAATGGCTGCTGACCGTCATGCAGCCGCATCAGGTGAAGATCGTCAAGGTGAAGGGCCACGCGGACAACCCGTGGAACAATCGCTGCGACGAGCTTGCCACCGGCCAGATCCGCGAGCACCGCGGATAAGCGCGCCATATCACCGTCACGGGGGAGATCCTTAAGACTTCGCAAAACTCAGGTTTTACGAAGTCTTTGACCGTTTTTGGGTCCAGGAGGCCGACCATGCCCAACGATTATCACAGCAAGACCCAGCTTGAGCGCACCCGCCGTCTGCACGAGCTGCTGCGCGAGCTGCCCGAGGTCTGCTCCGATTACTTCATCGCCATCGAGCAGCAGACCAGTCCGCTTACGCGGCTGAGCTACGCCTACGATCTCAAGCTCTTTTTCCAGTACCTTTCTGATGAGCTGCCCAGGTTTGGCGGCAAGCCTGTCGAGGCGTTTACCATTGAGGATATCCGCACCGTCACCAAGCAGGATCTCGAGCGCTATGCGCGCTATCTGTCGCTCTACGTCAAAAACGAGGCGCTCGAGGACGGCGAAACCGCCTCCAGGGAAATCACCAATCACGAATACGGCATCAAGCGGAAATACGCCTCCCTGCGCGCTTTTTACAAGTATCTCTTTGCAGACGGGCTGATCGACTCCAACGTGGCCGCGCTGGTGCCGCTGCCCAAGCTGCATGAGCGCGCCATCATCCGGCTGGATGTGGACGAGGTCGCCCGGATTCTCGACGCCGCTGAAACCGGTCAGGCGCTTCCGAAAACATATCAAAAGTATCATAACGTAACCCAAAAGCGCGACGTCGCCATGCTGTCGCTGTTTCTAGGCACGGGCATCCGCATCAGTGAATGCGTTGGGCTGAATATCGATGATTTTGACTTTGAGCAGAATGCCTTTGTCGTCACGCGCAAGGGCGGCAAGGAGGTCATTCTGTATCTCTCCGACGAGGTGGCCGATGCGCTCAAGGATTATCTGGCCGAGCGCCGGGAAATCGAAGCTCTGCCCGGCCATGAAAACGCCTTCTTCCT
>JALFHA010000055.1 GCA_022776785.1 Clostridiales bacterium
ACGCCACGCCCAGCAGGCGGCAGCCCGCCAGCGCGTCGCCAGGCTCATCCTCCGGCGGCGCAGCCTCCGCCATGCGCTGCTGCTCGGGCGGAGCTGGCTCCTGTGCAGGCTGAGCCGGGGCGTTCCCTGCCGCCGCGTCCCGCGCCTGAGTGAGCGGTTGATCGCTGCCAGCGGCGGCATCGGACGCATCAGCTGCATCGGACAGTGCCGTCGGGGCGGCGTTTTCATCTGCCCCGTCCTTCTGCTCCCCCGGTTTCGGTGCGGTGAATTTCGCAAAGGCGATGGGCTCCTGCTCCCGTGCGGGCACGACGGACTCTCTCAGCGCCGCGCCGCCGAAGTACTGCGTCACAAACGACGTGAACGCGGCGTGCTGTGCGGCGGAGGGCTGCGCCTTCTGCGGCGGTTCTTTTGAAGCGGCACGCTCCTGCACGGATTCCGGATGCTCCTGCGGGCTGCTTTCCTGTGGCACGCCGCCCTGAACGGACGAAGCCCCCTGCCCTGCCGCGGCCTCCGCGTGAGCAGCCTCTCTGTCTGCGGCGATGGCCTTTGCCTCGGCCAGCCCCTCCGCCGTCTGCGTGTCGATGATGCGCACAAGGCCGGGCGCGGGGGCCTGCATGCGGGGCTGCTCCTCCTGCGCGTCACCGCCCAGCGTGAGCCGGGGCGCGGTTTCCAGCGGAGAGGGCGCAAAGCTGTCCCTCACCGCGCCGCTGACGGCCTGAACAATCAGCCGCTCGTCGCTGAAGCGCACCTCGAGCTTGTTGGGATGCACGTTCACATCCACCATCGCCACGGGCATGTGAATACTAAGCACGCAGGTCGGATAGTGGCCGACGGTCACGCGCTCACGGCAGCCCTCCTCCAGCGCCTGCGTGAGCAGCGGACTGCGGATGGTTCTGCCGTTGACGATGAAGGTCTGCCGCGTGCGGTTGGCGCGGGCCAGCGGCCCAATACCCACTAGTCCGTCCACAGAAACCGCCCCCTCCGAGAGGACGGGCAGCATCGCGCCCGCCTCCTCCCGTCCGTAGAGGGCAAAAACGGCGCTGCGCAGATCGCCGCTGCCGGAGCTGGCATAGATCTGCTTGCCGTTGTGCGTCAGGCGGAAGGAGACGTCCGGGTGCGCCAGAATCATGCGCGAGACAACCTCCGCCACGCGAGCGGCCTCCGTCGCGGGCTTTTTCAGGAATTTGAGGCGCACGGGCGTGTTGTAGAACAGCTCCCGCGCGACGATGGTCGTGCCCTGCGGGCTGGCCGCCTCCGTAATGGAGCGGATGACGCCGCCTTCATTGACGGCGCGCGTACCCACGTCCGCGGCTGCCGTGCGGGTGGTGAGCGTTAGCTTGGAGACGGCGGCCAGCGAGGCCAGCGCCTCGCCGCGGAAGCCCAGCGTGTGCAAATCGAACAAGTCCTCCGAGCGGCGGATCTTGCTGGTCGCGTGCCGCTCGAAGGCCAGCCGTACGTCCCGCGCGGGGATGCCGCGTCCGTTGTCCGTCACGCGCAGGTAGGCGATGCCGCCCTCACGAATCTCGACGGCGACGCAGGTCGCGCCTGCGTCAAGGCTGTTCTCAATCAGCTCCTTGATGGCGGCAGCCGGGCTCTCCACGACCTCGCCCGCCGCGATTTTGCCGATGATCTCCTCGCTCAGCCGGATGATGGGCCTGTCCTCCATGCGCGTCCCTCCCTGTGTAAAGCCTGAAGCGGCAGTCAGATTTTTCTCGCCTTTTCCTTGAGGGAAAAGAGCGTGTTGAGCGCGTCAATCGGGGTCATGGTCATCACGTCGAGCGCGCGCAGCTCCTCAATGAGATCCATCGCAGGGGATTCGAACAGCCCTACCTGCTGCGGCGCGCGGTCCGCGTCGCTCTGCAGGATATTCTGCCCGATGCTGCTCTGATTGACGTCGTTGGCCTCGATGCGCGCCAGAATCTCGTGCGCGCGCATGATGACCGGCCGCGGCAGGCCCGCCAGATGCGCGACGTGGATGCCGAAGCTCTTGTCCGCGCCGCCGCGCTCGATTTTGCGCAGGAAGATGACGTCCTCGCCGTGCTCCTTGACGCTGATGCGGTAGTTCACCACGCCGCCGAGACGCCCCTCCAGCTCGCTGAG
>JALFHA010000036.1 GCA_022776785.1 Clostridiales bacterium
CGGTTTCCAGCCTTCGCCTGCCTGATTCCGCCACAGGCGGCGGCAGGTTGCGGCTCCAAACCTGCTTGAGGGATTTCATCCCTCAAACTCCCTTCTTCGCTTCGCGCTTATATTCGAGCTTTTAAGTGCAAGACAGTATGATATAAGGAAGAAGGAAACCTTTATGCTGGAAAATCTGGTGCTGTCCGTCAACATCGTGCTGCCGCTGCTGCTGGTGATGGCGGCGGGCTACGGCGCGCGCGCCGCGGGAATGCTGAGCGAGACGACGGTCACACAGGTGAACAACCTGTGCTTTCGCGTGTTCATGCCCATCATGCTGATGAACAACATCCGCCGGGCGAGCCTTGCCGGAGTGAGCGGCGTCTCCGCGCTGCTGTTCTCGGCAATGGGGCTGCTCGTGCTCTTTGCGGTGCTGATGCTCGTCATCCCGAAAATCGTGAAGGAAAACCCGCGCAAGGGTGTCATCGTGCAGGCGCTGTTCCGCTCGAATTACGCGCTCTTTGGCATGGCCGTCCTTTCGAGCATGTATCCGGGCGACGACCTGGCGCTGCCGTCGCTGATGATTCCGGTCTCCGTGCCGATTTACAATGTGCTGGCGGTCATCTGTCTGGAGGCATTCCGCGGCGGGCAGGTGAGCCCCGCCAAGCTGGTGGGGAAGATCGCGCGTAATCCGCTGATCCTCGGCTGCGCCGCAGGCATCGCTCTGATGCTGCTGGGCAACCCCGTGCCGAAGTTCCTCGACGATGCGCTGTTCGATCTGGGCAAGATTGCCACGCCGCTGGCGCTGTTCATCCTCGGCGCGTCCTTCCGGCTGGATGCGCTGCGCGGCAATGGCCGCGCCATCGCATGGGTGACGGCGGGCAAGCTGGTGCTTGTGCCGCTCGTCGTGATGGGCATTGCCATTGCCGCGGGCTATCGGGATCAGGCGCTGGCGAGTCTGCTCATCGCCTTCGGCGGGCCGATTGCCGTCTCCTCGTTCACCATGGCGCAGCAGATGGACGGCGATGCCGACCTCGCTGCGGAGCTGGTCGTCTCCACGACGCTGTTCTCCGTGCTGACGCTCTTTGTGTTTATCTTCGTCTTTAAGATGCTGGGGCTGGTGTAACCGCCCCGCGCGGCGACCGAAATAAGGAGGATGCGCATGGAACTGACCCTCGGCGTGGCCGCGCATGTGGACGCGGGCAAGACGACCCTCTGCGAGCGAATCCTCGAGCGCACCGGCGTGCTGCGCCGCTTCGGGCGCGTCGATCACGGCGACGCCTTCCTCGACGACAGCCCGCTCGAGCGCGCGCGGGGCGTGACGATCTACGGCGGACAGGCGTCGTTTTCGCTGACGCGCGCGGACGGCACGCCGCTGCATGTGACGCTGATGGACACGCCCGGGCACGTCGATTTTGCTGGGGAGACGGAGCGCGCGCTCGGCGTGCTCGACGCGGCGCTGCTGGTCGTCTCCTGCGCGGAGGGTGTGCAGAGCCACACGCAGACGCTGCTGCGGATGCTCCGCGCGCGCGGCATTCCGACGCTCATCTTCCTGAACAAGACGGACAGGGAGGGTGCGGACAGGGAGCGCGTCGCGCAGCAGCTTGCGCGGCGGCTGAGCGCGGACTGCGTTCCGCTCTGGCAGGAGCACGCACAGCTCGCTGAGGAGCTGGCCGCGCGGGATGAGGCGCTGCTCGAGCGCCACTGCGATGGAGAGGCCGCGCGGGAGGACTATCTCGCCGGGGCGCGGCGTGCGCTGACGGCGGGAACGCTGTTCCCCGTGCTTTCGGGCAGTGCGATGACCGGCGAGGGGGTGGAGACGCTGCTTGAAGCCGTCGCCGCGCTGTGCGGGACGGACTATGAACAGCGGCTTGAGCAGCCGTTTTCGGCAAGGGTCTATCGTGTGCGCAGGGCGGATGGCGTGCGCATGACCTACCTCAAGGCGATGCAGGGGCGGCTTGCGCCGCGGGAGGTCGTCGCGACGCCGCAGGGAGAGCGCAAGGCGGATGCGATTTACGCCGTGCAGGGCGCGCGGCTGAGCAGCGTATCTGAGCTGCGCGCCGGGCAGACGGCGGCGGTGGCCGGGCTGCTGGCAAGACCGGGGGAGATTGTCGGCGAGGGCGCCGGAAGCACCGCGCCAGAGCTCGTGCCCGTGATGAGCGTGGAGGTGGAACCCGTGCCGCCGCTCGACCGGCACGCGTTGTTGGCGCACCTGCGCGAGCTGGAGGATGAGGACCCGCTGCTCGCCGTGCGCGCGGAGCGCGGGATGCTTGAGGTCGGCGTGATGGGCGAGGTGCAGATCGAGGTGCTGGAGAGCGTGCTCAAGACGCGCTTCGGCGACAGCGTGGTTTTGACCCCCCCGCGCACGCTGTACCGGGAGACGATTGCCGCGCCTGCCGTGGGCGTGGGGCACTATGAGCCGCTGCGCCACTATGCCGAGGTATGGCTGCTGCTCGAGCCGGGAGAGCCCGGCAGCGGCGTGACGTTTACGGCGGCCTGCCCGCCGAACACCTTGGAGCTGAACTGGCAGCGGCTCATCGGCACGCATGTGCTCGAGCGGGAGCACCCCGGTGTGCTGACCGGCAGCCCGCTGACCGATGTGCGCGTGACGCTGCTGGCCGGGCGCGCGCACCTCAAGCACACGGAGGGCGGCGATTTCCGCGAGGCGACCTACCGCGCCATTCGCCATGCGCTGATGAATGCGCAGAGCGTGCTGCTCGAGCCGACGCTGCGCTTTGAGCTGGCGATGCCG
Source organism: Clostridiales bacterium (assembly GCA_022776785.1). GTDB lineage: Bacteria > Bacillota > Clostridia > Christensenellales > Aristaeellaceae > Ventricola. Next base: position 2,732 of record JALFHA010000036.1, read on the forward strand.
TCGGGGGCGCTGGCCCGTGTGACGGGTGAGCTGCTGCGCATGGGCGCGGAGCTCGATGCGCCGCAGACGGACAGCGAGGAGACAACGCTATCCGGCGAGTGCGCGGCGGCGGCGTTCTGGGGCTTTCCGTCGCGCTATGCGGCGCTGACGCGCGGGCTGGGGCGGCTGTCCTCCCGCTTTGAGCGCTGGTCGCCGTGCAGGAATCAGGAGGAGATCGTGCGCGAGCGCGGCTACGCGCCGCTGGCGGACGAGGCCAATCCGGCAGGGAGCGTGTTTTGCAGCCACGGCGCGGGCGTGTATGTCGCGTGGGATCATGTGCGAGAGTGGGCGCATGGCGCGGACGAGGCTCAGCTGGCGCAGGAGCGGCTGGTGGCGCAGAGGGGAGGGCGGTAGGCATGTTCACATGCAGGCTTGATCCCGACAGCCGTCAGACGCTGTGCGATCAGCTCTACGGCGCGCTGCGCCGGGCGATGGAGGATGGAACGTTCGCCATCGGCGAGCGGCTGCCCTCCCGCCGACAGCTTGCGCGCCACCTGAGCGTAAGCGCCTCGACGGTGGAGGCGGCGTATGACCGGCTGGTCAGCGAGGGCTGGTGTGAGAGCCGTCCGCGCAGCGGCATGGTCGTCTGCGAGCGGCCGGAGGATGCCCGCGCCCTGCCCGAGCGGCGGGAGACGCCCGTGCGCTGGGATTTTTCCACCGGTGCAGCGGACGCAGGCTCCTTCCCCTACGCGACATGGGCGCGGCTGATGCGCGAGGTGCTCAGCGAGCAGAGCGCGTCGCTGCTGGTTTCGGGCGATGCACAGGGCGATCCGGCGCTGCGCACGGAAATCGCTGGGATGATGCGTCGGCTGCGCGGCGTGGACGTGCCGCCCGGGTGCATCGTGCTGGGCGCGGGCACGGAGGTGCTCGTCTCCGCGCTGGTCGCGCTCATCGGGCGGGAGCGGCTCTTTGCCGTGGAGGACCCCGGCTATTCGCGCGTGCGGCGGATTCTGGTCGCCAGCGGCGCGCGCATCGCCCCCGTGCCGCTTCAGGACGGTGCCGTCGATGTGCGCGCGCTGTATACGAGCGGGGCGGGCGCAGTCTATGTCACGCCGTCGCACCAGTTCCCGACGGGTGCGCAGATGGGCGAAATGCAGCGCGCGTCGCTGCTGCGCTGGGCGAGGGAGACCGGCGCAACGATTCTCGAGGACGACTATGACAGCGAGTTCCGCTTTCACGGCATCGCCGCGCCCGCATTGAGGGCGATGGATGGCGGCGGGCAGGTCGTCTACATGAACACGTTTTCGCGCACGCTGGCCCCGGGTCTGCGCCTGAGCTTCATGGCGCTGCCGGAGGCGCTTGTGCCGCGCTACCGTGCGATGCACGCGGCGTGCAGTGTGCCGGGCTTTGAGCAGGAGACGCTTCGCAAGTTCATCGCGGGCGGCTATCTGGAGCGGCACATCGCGCGCATGGCCGTCGTCTACCGCGGGCGGCTGGCGGCGCTTGAGCAGGGCGTCGCGCAGCACGGACTTGGCGAGCTGGCGCCCTGCGGCGCGGGCCTGCACGCGCTGCTGACCGTCGCGGGGAAAATGCCGGCTGGCGAGCTGGTTTCAAGCGCCGCGCAGGCAGGCGTGAAGCTCACGCGCATGGCCGATTATGGCGTGATGCGCCCGTCCCCGGCGGGGGAGCGCACCGTGCTGCTGGGCTTTGCCGGAATGGACGAGGAGCAGATTGGGCAGGGACTGGCCGCGCTGGCGAAGGTGTGGAAATAAAAACAGAATACAGAAGCCCCGCTCCGCATGGTGCTGCTCATGCGGAGCGGGGCTTGTGTAAGCTGAAATCAGATATGTGGGAAAACTGGAATTTGGCGTACTGACAGCAAAGCCTCTCTTGCCTCTCCCCATGGGAGAGGTGCCCCGTAGGGGCGGAGAGGGCCCTCTCAGTCGGCTTCGCCGCCAGCTCTCCCAAAGGGAGAGCCAAGTGCTGCACGCCGTGCACGATGCGTCTGTTCGACAAACTGGAATTGTGCGTTTGAAGCGAGGCAAAATACGAATGCACCGCAGCAATAAATTTCTGTTTAACAATTTCTTTTTCCTGTATTTTCTGTCCCGCGGATTTCCTCATGATAGAAATAATCCACGATTACCGGATGTCCCTGCGGGACTCTTCCATAAGGCATTTCATTATCCACAAAGGGACAATCATACTTCTTAGCCATTTCCTCAGCTTTTACTTCAAGCGCTTCAAAGTAGCTGCGGTTATGCTTGTTATAGATCTCGTCGTAAAGTGGTACAAGATC
>JALFHA010000288.1 GCA_022776785.1 Clostridiales bacterium
AGCTCGCCCGCTTGCGGAGCTTCCCCGCGAACCGCGGCGACGTACTGCCGGGCCAGCGTCTTTTTCCTCACCTGCTCGCTGAGCCTGTCAGCCGCCTTGCTGGTGCGCGCCAGAACGAGCAGCCCGCCGACGGGCCTGTCCAGCCGGTGCACCAGCCCCAGATAGACCGCGCCGGGCTTCTGGTATTTTTCGGCAATGTATGCCTTCATCAGGCTATGCACGTCCGGGTCGCGCGATGCGTCTGCCTGCGTGGGCATATTCGGCGGCTTGACAACCACGAGCAGGTGGTTGTCCTCATAGACGATTTGGATGCCGTGATAGAGCTGCATACTGCCTCCAGATAGCCAAATCCTTCCGTATAATACTGATCTTCGATTAAAGCATTACCTTCCGGTGTTCTTGCCGCATTAGCATAACCTCACCGTCAGGCCTCGCTTCGCTCCCTGACTACTTTGCAAAAACGCTTTATCAACGGGGGGTACGTTGGGCTGCCGCCCAAACCTGCCTGAGGGATTTCATCCCTCAGACTCCCTTCTTCGCTTCGCGCTCTTCTCCGCTCCCGGGAACCGCAATAGTCGCCTTGAGGCTCCTTTGCAGTTCCGAGCTCCGATTCGCTGTTTCGCCCACTGGGCGCGCTCATCTCCGCTCCCATCGACCACTAGCCCCGCAGGGCAGCACGCCGCCTGCGGTCACGGGCAGGCCCACCTCGTCGGCGCTCATTTTTCCGCCGAAGCGCGGGGTGACGCACATATCGATCATATTCCCAAGCACGCTGGCCTGAAAGCCCGTCGTATATCCGTTGATCAGGAAGAACAGCGGGTTATCGGACAGCGCCTCCGAGCACGCCTTGACCAGCCCATACAGCTCGTTTTCCAGCTTCCAGACCTCGCCGCCCGGCCCGCGCCCATAGCTGGGCGGGTCCATCAGGATGCCGTCGTAGAAGTGTCCGCGCCTTGCCTCGCGCTGCACGAACTTGAGCGCATCGTCGAGAATCCAGCGCGTCCTGTCCTCCGGGATGCCGCAGAGCTCGCGGTTCTCCCGTGCCCACTGCATCATGCCCTTGGCCGCGTCGCAATGACACACCTGCGCGCCGGCGGCAGCGCAGGCCATCGTCGCGCCGCCGGTGTAGGCGAACAGGTTCAGCACGCGCACATTTTTCCCCTGCTGCGTCTGGCTGCGCACAAGGCCGCTCATCCAGTCCCAGTTGACGGCCTGCTCCGGGAACAGGCCCGTATGCTTGAAGCCCGTCGGGCGGACATAGAATTTCAGTTCCCGATATCCGATGACCCACCGGTCGGGCAGGGGCTCGAAGAACTCCCACGAGCCACCGCCCTTGTCGCTGCGGTGGTAATGCGCCTGTGCCTTTCGCCAGAGCGACGGGTCGCGCGCGGGCCAGATGGCCTGCGGGTCGGGGCGGCGCAGATACACGTCGCCCCAGCGCTCCAGCTTTTCGCCGCCGCCGCAGTCGAGCACCTCATAATCCTGCCATTTATCTGCTAAAAACATCTTCATTCCTCATTCAGGTCGATTTCCGCAGGCCCTTGCGTTTCCCAGCGTTCCGCCCGCTTTCATCCTCCGGGAAGCCCGCATAGTCGCGCAATCACTCCTTGCGGTTTCCGACGCTCCGCTGCGCTGTTTCCGCCACAGGCGGCACTCAGTTCCGGTCTGCACTGGCGGCAGCGGGCTTCAGCCCCGGGTGCAGGGGCGCACCCCTGCTCGTTTCAAGGGGGTGGGGGAGTCCAGAGGGTGGAGGGGGGAAATCGAAATCCCCCCTCCGCTCCTCTGGCCCGCGGAGCGCGTTTCCCCTGCTTATCAAGCAGGTTCTTCCTTAAAAGAACCGCTTGAGCCTGTCCCTCTGCCCCTCTATCATATCAGAAACCACGCCCTCTGCATAGAGCAAATCGACGCCTGCGAGCGCGGGATCACACTCCATCGCCTCGCGCAGCGCGTTGCGGCTGCCGGTCGCCCCAGCCTCCGCGTAGAGCAGATTGCACAGGCTGATCTGCTCGAGCACATCCTCCAGCTCGATGGGCACCTGAACAGCGTACCCCTGCGCGCCGTTTTCATCCACCTGCGCGCTCACCTCGACGAACCGTCCCGGTGCCACGCAGCCAAGCGCGCCATCACAGGGCATGGCGAGGCTCTGCACCTTGCACGCGCCCTCGCCCCATAGCGCGCGCAGCACCTCGACGGGCCGCACACTGGTCAGGCCGCTTTTGCGAATCTGATCCCACGCCTTGAGGCCCTGCGGGCGCATCGGCCCATGCACGGTCAGCAGTGCGAGATTGCGCTTACGCAGCTCGTAATCGGCCAGCCCCACGCCGGAGGAGGGCAGCACGGTGCGCCGGGGGCTGAGATCGGTGTCGGCCAGAAACTCATCCTGATGCACGCGGTCGCCCGCGGGAATCGCGCCATACCAGTCGATGTACTGCGCGGAGAGCTCCTCGCGGCTGTCCGCCTTCATCTCCTTCATACACTGGGGAATCAGATCGACGCCGCGCGCCGTATCGCGCAGCTGCGTCACCCACGCAAAATCCGGCAGACCCGCGCAGGTGACAAGCAGGTTGTCCTCCGCAACGCCCAGATACATCGAAAGGCGGCGGCGCGTCTGCTCCGCCGTCGCGCTGATGCCCAGCGTGCGCACGCCGAAGAAGCGCTGCGCGCACTCGCACGCGCGGGCCAGCGGCAGGCCAGAATAGCCGTTCGCGCACAGAATCAGCGGCGCATCCGGGCATTCCTCGCTCATCTGCTGGGCGAGGTCGGCGATGAAGTCCAGCGCGCGCAGCGTCTGCATCGCACCGCCGATGCCCCCGCGCAGGCGCACCTGCTTGCCCAGCCCCACCGCGTCGAGCGCCTCGAAATCCTTCTTCCATGCGCCCTCGTCAAGGAAGTCCGAGCAGAGGATCACCGCGTCGGCGGAAAAGACGGCCTTGTGCAGCTGCGTCGTGTAGTAAAAGCGCGCCTCCACGCCGAAGGCCTTCGCCAGCGCCTGCGCGCCGCGCGCGGAGAGCTCCGCCATGTCCAGCTCGGCGTCCACCATCCACAGCTCCGCGCTGATGTGATGGCGGATAAAGAGATCCTCAAAAATGGCGGGGGCAAAGTGATATGCTCCCGCCCCGGCGATGACAATTTTTCTCATGTCTGTCATAGCTTGTCCTGTCACAGTCCGAAAGATCAGGGGCGGTCCCGCGAGCGCAGACCCGCCCCTGTGATACCATTCTGCATCTAAACCGGCATGATACCGGCTGCAAACCCTCCGAAATGCTGTAAATCCCGTTGCTTTGCAAAGCTCCCCGTCAGGTAACGCTTCGCTCCCTGACTATTTTTTCGGAATTGCTTCGCAATAGGGTACGTTGGGCTGCCGCCCAAACCTGCTTGAGGGATTTCATCCCTCAAACTCCCTTCCTCGCTTCGCGCTTATGCAAGCAGCTTTTAGAATGAGAACAGTATGTTATTACGCCCTGCGCACGCTCAGCGTGGCATCCACGCCGTTGATGCTCCAATCCTTGACGTAGGCTCCCTCCGGCGCATCGCCCGCAGTCACCTCGAGCGCGAGCACGCCGCGCGCGATGGTTTCAGCATTTTCCGCGATGATGGCGGCCAGCTTCTCGTCCGCCGTCTTTGCGGTGACGAGAATGCGGTCGGTCACCTCGAAGCCCGCCTCCTTGCGCATCGTCTGCAGCTTGGAAACCACCTCGCGTGCAAAGCCCTCGGCGATCAGCTCGTCCGTCAGGTTCGTGTCCAGCGCGACGGTCACGTCATGGTCGGTCGCCACGACATAGCCCGGCTTCTTCATCGGTGCGGTGAGCACGTCGTCCTTTTCAAGCTCCACGGCCACGCCGTCCAGCTCGAAGGTCAGCGTATTGCCCGCCTCAAAGTTCGCCACGACCTCATTGCCGTCGAGCGTGCTCAGCTTTTCGCCGATGGCCTTGAGCAGCTTGCCGTACTTTTTGCCCAGCGTGCGCATCTGCGGCTTGAGCTGGTAGGTCATGAACGCCGTCGTATCGTCGGTGAAGGCCGCGTCCTTGACGTTGAGCTCGTCCTCGGCCAGCGCGCAGAACGCCTGCGGCAGCGTCACGCCGCTGACGATCATACGGGAGAGCGGCTGGCGCACCTTCAGGCCGGACTCGCTGCGGCAGCTTCTGCCCAGCACCACGACGTCGAGCAGGTCCTTCATGTGTGCCTCCAGCTCCTCGTCGATCATCGCCGCATCATAGGCCGGGAAGTCGGTCATGTGCACGGAAATCGGCGCGTCCGGATTCACGGAGCACACGAGGTTGCGGTACATGCTCTCCGCCATGAACGGCGTGAACGGCGCGGTCAGGCGGCTCATCGTCTCGAGGATGTGGTAGAGGGTCGCGAAGGCGGCCTCCTTGTCGCCGGCCATGCCCTTGCCCCAGAAGCGCTCGCGGCTGCGGCGGACATACCAGTTGGACAGCTCATCCACAAAGTCCGCCATCGCGCGGGACGCCTCGAAGATACGATAGTTGTCAAGATGCGCATCCACGTCGCGCACGAGCGTATTCAGGCGGGAGAGCGCCCACTTGTCCATCAGGCTCAGCTCCACCTTGTCAAGCGGATGCTCCTTCGGGTCGAACTGGTCGATTTCCGCATAGAGAATGAAGAAGGCGTAGGTGTTCCACAGCGTGCCCATGTACTTGCGGGTTGTCTCATCGATGGCCTTGGCGTGGAAGCGGTTGGGCAGCCACGGCGCGGCGTTGTTGTAGAAGAACCAGCGCACCGCATCCGCGCCCTGCGTGTTGAGCACCGTCCACGGATCGACGGTATTGCCCTTGTGCTTGCTCATCTTCTGGCCGTCCTTGTCCTGGACGTGACCCATGACGATGCAGTTTTCGAACGGATTGGTGTCGAACAGGCAGGTCGAGATCGCCAGCAGCGTGTAGAACCAGCCGCGCGTCTGGTCGATGGCCTCGGAGATGAAGTTCGCCGGGAAGCGGCGCTCGAACTGCTCCTTATTCTCAAACGGATAGTGCCACTGGGCGAAGGGCATCGAGCCGGAGTCGTACCAGCAGTCGATGACCTCCTTTTCGCGGTGCATTTCGCCGCCGCACTTGGGGCAGGTGAGCACCACGCTGTCGATGTACGGGCGGTGCAGCTCGATACCCGGATCGACGTCGTGCCCCAGCTCGCACAGCTCCTGACGGCTGCCGATGACGTGCACATGGCCGCACTTGCAGGTCCACACCGGCAGCGGCGTGCCCCAGTAGCGCTCGCGGGAGAGGCCCCAGTCGATGACGTTCTCCAGGAAGTTGCCCATGCGGCCTTCCTTGATATTGTCCGGCATCCAGTTGACGGCGCGGTTGTTCGCCATCAGCTGATCGCGCACGGCGGTCATCTTTACGAACCAGCTCTGGCGGGCGTAGTAGATGAGCGGCGTGTCGCAGCGCCAGCAGAAGGGGTAGTCGTGCTCAAACTTCGGCGCCTTCACCAGCAGGCCGCGCTCCTTGAGGTCGGCGAGCACCAGCTTGTCCGCATCCTTGACGAACACGCCCGGCCACTTCGTCTCATCGGTCAGGCAGCCCTGCGCATCCACCAGCTGCACGAACGGCAGGTTGTAGTCGCGGCCCACGCGCGCGTCGTCCTCGCCGAATGCCGGGGCGATGTGAACGATGCCCGTGCCGTCGCTCATGGTGACATAGCCGTCGCAGACGACGTAGTGGAACTTCGCGCCCTCGCGCACGACGGGATAGAGCGGCTCATACTCGATGTACTCCAGCTCCTTGCCCTTCATCGTGCGCACGATGACCGGCTTCTCCTCGCGGTCGCCGAAGATGCTCTCCACCAGCGCGCCGGCCATGAAGTAGGTCGCGCCCTCGAGGGTCAGCTCCACATAGTCGTCATCCGGGTTCACGCACAGCGCGACGTTGCTCGGCAGCGTCCACGGGGTGGTCGTCCACGCGACGAGATAGGCGTTTTCGCGCCCCTTGATGGCGAAGCGCACGACGGCGGAGGTCTCCTCCACGCGCTTGTAGCCCTGAGCGACCTCATGGCTGGAGAGCGCGGTGCCGCAGCGCGGGCAGTAGGGCACGATCTTGTGGCCCTTGTAGAGCAGGCCCTTCTCGTAAATCTGCTTGAGGCTCCACCATTCCGACTCGATGTAGTTGTCGTCGTAGGTGATGTACGGATTCTCCATGTCCGCCCAGTAGCCCACGCGCTCGCTCATCTGCTCCCACTCCGTCTTGTACTTCCAGACGGACTTTTTGCACTCCTTGATGAACGGCTCGATGCCATAGCGCTCGATCTGCGGCTTGCCGTCGAGGCCGAGCATCTTCTCGACCTCCAGCTCCACCGGCAGGCCATGGGTATCCCAGCCGGCCTTGCGCAGCACGTCAAAGCCCTTCATCGTGCGGTAGCGCGGGATGATGTCCTTGATGGCGCGCGTCTCCACGTGGCCGATGTGCGGCTTGCCATTGGCCGTGGGCGGGCCATCGAAGAACGTGAACGCCGGAGCGCCCTTGCGCAGCTCCACCGTCTTCTTGAAGATATCCTCCTTGCGCCAGAACTCGAGGATTTCCTCCTCGCGGGCGACGAAGTTCATGTCGGTCGAAACCTTCTGGTACATCTTGTCTCCTCCACCTTCAATCAGTATAAAAGCAGCCTCCATCCC
>JALFHA010000331.1 GCA_022776785.1 Clostridiales bacterium
TTTGCGCTGGTGGACGGCAGCTATTTCTACTTCGAGAACGGGCACGCGGAGCTCTTTGGCGAGGCCTTCCTGATTTACAACGGCCGCATCCGCCCGTGGTGCGTCCGGGGCGGACACAAGCCGTTCAGGGATATGGCCTGATTGGCGAAAGGAGATGCATCGGCATGGAGCTGCAAAAGGGACGGCCTGCCAACTGCGCCGGCCGGCTTGAGCGGGAGATCGCCGTCTATGACCTGCTGGACAGATTGCGCATCGACTACGAGCGCACGGATCACGCCGCCGCCGACACGATGGAGGCCTGCTACGAGATCGACCGGGTGCTGGGCACCGTCATCTGTAAGAATCTGTTCCTGTGCAACCGCCAGCGCACGCAGTACTATCTGCTGATGATGCCCGGCACGAAGCCCTTCCACACGAAGGATCTCTCCCATCAGATCGGCAGCGCGCGGCTCTCCTTCGGCGACCCGGAAAGTATGGAGGCGCTGCTGCACATCGCGCCCGGCTCCGTGTCCATCATGGGGCTGATGAACGACACGGAAAACCGCGTGCAGCTGCTCATCGACAAACCCGTGCTCGAGGCTCCGACGCTGGGCTGCCACCCGTGCGTGAACACCTCCAGCCTGCGCCTGCGCACGCGCGACGTGACGGATATCTTCCTGCCCGCCGTGCATCACCAGCCGATTGTCGTCGAGCTGCCGGAGGAATAGCGCAGCCTGATACCGATCTCTGATAAATCGTAGAAAAAGGATACCTTCGCAATGCGAAGGTACCCTTTTTCATGTTACGGATTTTCTCTTGAATTCGGAGCAGGATCAGATATTCAGCAGCTCGCTGTAGACCTTGAGCGCCCCGTCGGTATCGTGCGCCAGCACGCGCTTGGCCAGCACCTTGCCCAGCTGCACGCCCTCCTGGTCAAAGCTGTTCAGGTTCCACGCGAAGCCCTGGAACATCACCTTGTTCTCAAAGTGCGCAAGCAGCGCGCCCAGCGCCTTCGGGGTCAGCTTGTCGCCGATGATGATGCTGGAGGGACGGCCGCCGGCGAAGTACTTGTTGCGGTTGTCGTCGGCCTTGCCGCAGGCGAAGGCGACGATCTGCGCGGCGACGTTCGCGCAGAGCTTCTGCTGGCTGGTGCTGCCCTGAATGACGACGTCAGACTCCATCTGGCTGTTTCTGAAGCCGACAAACTGCAGCGGCACGATGTCCGTGCCCTGATGCAGCAGCTGATAGAAGGAGTGCTGGCCGTTGGTGCCCGGCTCGCCGAAGATGACGGGGCCGGTCACATAATCAACCGGCTCGCCGAAGCGGTTGACGGACTTGCCGTTGGATTCCATGTCCAGCTGCTGCAGGTGCGCCGGGAAGCGGCTGAGCGCCTGGGAATACGGCAGCACGGCGGTGTTCGGGTAGCCGAGCACGTTGCGCTCGTACACGCCGATGAGGGCGTCGAGCATGGCCGGGTTGGCGAGCAGATCCTCGTTTTTGGCGAGCCTGTCCGCCTCGGCAGCGCCGTCAAGGAACTGCGCGAAGACCTCCGGGCCGAACGCCAGCGACAGCACCGCGCCGCCGACGGCGGAGGTGGAGGAGTAGCGGCCGCCGATGAAGTCGTCCATGAAGAAGGCCGCGAGATAGTCGTCGCTCTTTGCCAGCGGAGAGGTTTCGCTGGTGACGGCGATCATGTGCCGGGAGGCGTCAAGCCCCGCCTTGGCCAGCGCATCCTTGACGAAGGACTCGTTGGTCAGCGTCTCCAGCGTCGTGCCGGACTTGGATACCAGCACGAACAGCGCGTGCGCGATGTCGATTTTGCTGAGCACGCCCGCCGCGTCGTCGGGATCGACGTTGCTGATGAACTCCGCCTTCATCTTCAGGGTGCCGTTGACCCTGGCCCAGTTCTCCAGCGCCAGATACATCGCGCGGGGGCCCAAATCGCTGCCGCCGATGCCGATCTGCACGACGGTGGTGAACTTCTCGCCCGCAGCGTTGGTGATCTCACCGGCGTGCACCTTGCGGGCCAGCTCCGCGATGCGGGCCTGCTGCTCGACATAGAAGGCGCGCTTGTCGACGCCGTCGGCGACCACCGCCTCGCCCAGCTGGCCGCGGCACAGGTGATGCAGCACGCGGCGGTTTTCGCCGGTGTTGATGACCGCGCCATTGTACAGCTCGGCAAACTTCTCGGTCAGCTGCGCC
>JALFHA010000339.1 GCA_022776785.1 Clostridiales bacterium
GTACCGGAGAACAGGCGGCTCTCGTCGAGGTAGTCATAGAGCAGCTTCGCCTTCTCGATGTTGACCTTTTCAAGCGCCGCCACGCCGCCCTGCGCCTTGATCCACTTGAAGGTCAGCCCGGCGACGTAGATGCCGAAGCAGTTGGGCGTGTTGAGCATGCTGTCCGCATCGGCCATCTTCTTGAAGCTCATGACCTTGGGCGTGATGGGCAGCTCATGGCCGAGCAGATCCTCGCGCACGATGAGAATCACCACGCCTGCGGGGGCGACGTTCTTCTGCGCGCCGGCGTAGATGACGCCGAATTTGCTCACGTCATAGACCTCGGAGAGGATGTTCGAGGACATATCGGCCACCAGCGGCACGCCGTTTGTCTGGGGGATATGGTCCCAGCGCGTGCCGTAGATGGTGTTGTTCGTGGTGATGTGGACGTACTTCGCATCCGGGGAGAGCGTGTAGTCCGGAATGTAGGCGTAGCCGTCCTCGCGGGAGGAGCCGGCGACGACGACCTCGCCGTACTTCTGCGCCTCCACAAGCGCGTTGTGCGCAAAGTTGCCGGAATCCACATAGTCGGCCTTGCCGCCATCCATGAGGTTGAGCGCCACGGCGGAGAACATCGCCGTCGCGCCGCCCTGAAGGAACATGATCTTGTAGCCGTCCGGCACGCCCATCACGTCCTTGAGGTCGGCGACGGTCTGGTCAAAGATCTCCAGATACATCTTGGAGCGATGGCTCATCTCCATGACGGACATGCCCGTATCGCCGTAGCACAGCAGCTCCTCCCTGATTTGCTCAAGCACGGGCAGCGGCAGCATCGACGGGCCGGGCGCAAAATTGTACACGCGATCCATAGAAATAGCCTCCTCTTATCGTTTTTTCCGCCGGGAATGAAGGATGGCGGCGCAGCGCCGTCGCTCCGGCGGGGGGTATAGGCCCTATCTTACCATGAAAGCGGCGGAATTTCAATGCCGACTTTCGCGCGGTGACGCGGTGACGCATCCTGACCGTTATGATGAATTTGACAGTTTATTCACATTGAGCTTGATTTTGTCAGCAATTTGCGCTATACTACAAAAAAAGAGAACGTTATCTGCGTTTTCTCACCCCTGTGATTGATGATAAGGAGGAGTTTCCAATGAACAGACTTCAGGGCAAGGTTGCCATCGTTACCGGCTCCACCAGCGGCATCGGCATCGGCATCGCCAAGCTGTACGCGGCTGAGGGCGCGAAGGTCGTCATCTGCGGCCGCCGCGCCGAGAAGGGCCAGGCCGTCGTGGACGAGATCGTCAAGGCGGGCGGCGAGGCTTCCTATCACTTCATGGACATCACGTCCACCGAGAGCATCGAGGCGCTCATGGCCGATACCTTCGAAAAGTACGGCAAGATCGACGTGCTGGTGAACAACGCCGCCAACGTCGCCCTCAAGGACGGCCGCGTGGACGAGCTGACCGTCGAGATGTGGGACGCCATCTTCCAGAGCGACATGCGCGGCACCTTCTACACCACCAAGTGCGCGCTGCCCTACATGCAGAAGAACGAGAACGGCGGCTCCATCGTCAACATCGGCTCCATGGCCTCCTGCGCCGGCGACCTCGGCTCCACCGCCTATGCCTGCGCCAAGGCCGGCGTCGATATGCTGACCCAGTCCGTCGCGCTGCAGTACGGCAAGAGCAACATCCGCTGCAACTGCGTGCGTCCGGGCCTCATCGTCACCCCGCAGAACGAGGCGCATGTGCCGCAGGCGCTCAAGGACATCTTCCTGAGCAACATCATGGTCAACCGCTATGGCTGCCCCGAGGATATCGGCCACCTGTGCGTGTACCTCGGCTCGGACGAGAGCTCCTACGTCACCGGCCAGATCATGACCGTGGACGGCGGCCTCAACTCCCATACCACGACCGTGGCGCAGTTCCGCGCGATGGCCTCCCGTACCTGGTAATCGATATGCAGAGGGACGGCGGCTTGTGCCGCCGTCCTTTTCCATATCCATACAGAACCCGACAGAGACGAGCGGAGGGATAATCATGACAAGAAGAATCGGAGCGCTGATCGTGCTGCTCGCCATGACGCTGCTGCCCGCTGCCGCAGGAGCCTATTGGGACTATGAACTGCAGCTCGCGCTGATGGATGACGAGCTGCCCGTGATTGTCGGCACACTGAACCAGAGGATGGCGACCCGCACGGGCCCTGCGACCGAATACCCGGAGCCGGGCACCTTCCTTGCGAAGGGCGACAGCGTGCGCATCATCTCCGTGGCCTTTGACGAGAACGACGTGCCGTGGGTGCAGGTGGATTTGAGAGCGGGCAGCAAGCACATGCGCGTGTACACCGGCTTCAAGCGCATCGCGGATGTGGAGCTTGACAGCATCCCGCGCGAGTTCAGCTACGGCATCGAGTGCAGGCTGACGCAGGACTATGAGCCGATGTGCGGGCCTGGCACGAACTATTCCGCATACAGCTACACGCTGCGCAAGGGCCGCGCCGTCATCGTGCAGGACTACGAGAACGGCTACGCCATGTGCGACTTCTATTCAAAGAGCGATGACAGGTGGAACCGCGTGTGGATTCCTGAATGGGCGCTCGACTGACGGACTTGACAGAACCGGAGGCTGAGCAAAGCGGCGAAAGCGCCGGGGTGAAAGGGGCTCGATGATGGGTAACGCTGACAGGAAAAAGAAGGGCAGGAGCCTGCGGGATATTCTCCTGGATGCCGGGCTGAGCCGGGAGGAATATGACCGCATCCGCCCGGAGATCGACAGGAGCAATCGCGTCAATCTCGTGTTCTTTTCGACGGTGGCTGCGGTGATGATCGGGGCAATGTTCCTGCTGTCCTTTATGATGGAGGCGGCGGAGGAGTTTCGCTGGCTGTATCTGGCCGGCGCGCTCCTCTCGGCGCTGTGCGCTGCCTGCGCCCATGGCCTCCTGCCGCGCCACCCCGCGCTGCTGAACGTGATCGTGATGGCGTTCATCGCCGTCGTCTTCCTCTTCGGCATCGCGCTGGGCACCTTCTGCGGCCCCGACAAGCAGAGCGTGACCTTCATCGTGCTGCTGCTGACCGTGCCGCTGCTGTTCATCCTGCGCCCGCTGCACATGATCATCCATCTGACGGCGTTCGTCGCTGTGTTTGTCGCGGCGGTGCTGGCGATCAAGCAGGGGGAGGTGCTGCTGCTGGACGTGGTGAACACCGTCGTCTTTGCCATCATCAGCGCCATCGTCAGCACCTACATGATGAACGTTAAGTGCGAGCGCTACCTGTTTGAGCAGGAGGTTGTGCGCCTGTCGGAGACGGATCTGCTCACGGGCCTGCGCAGCCGCAACGCCTACGAGCAGCAGCTCGCCGCCTATCCCGGAATGTGCCGCACATCGCTTGGCTGCGTGTTCGTGGACGTCAACGGCCTGCATGAGCTCAACAATACGCAGGGGCATGAGGCCGGCGATGCGCTGCTGCGCTTTGTGGCGCAGCAGCTGCTCGGGCAGTTCGACGCGCGGCACATCTACCGCATCGGCGGCGACGAATATGTGGTCTTCGCGCCGGATATGGGCAAGGAGGAGCTTGTGCGGCGCATCAGCGCGGCGGCTCTGGCGGCCGAGGCGCAGGGCTACCACATCTCTGTGGGCATCCGCTCGCAGCGCGTCGGGGAGATCCGCATGGATGAGCTGATCCGCGACGCGGAAAAGCGCATGTATGCCGACAAGGCTGCCTATTACGCCCGGCAGGGCGCGGGGCGGGCTGCGCGCGAGCGCAGCGGCGGGACTTGACGGACGCGCGCTTTTGTGCTATGCTGAGCTCGCTTGGGGAGCCGCGCTCCCCGCAAACAGCGATATGACTGACGGAAGTGGGAGCAACCACAGGGAAGTATCGCGGCGCGCAAGCGCTCTTATGCCGACCGTCTGGGCGCACTGAGGACATCGGTGCGCCCATTTTTTGGCTTGATGAGCATTGCTTCACAATCAGAACTCCGTGCTGAGCGTGAACAGTGCGGCGCGGGTCGGAAATGGGAGCGGCCACTGGCCGCGGGGCACCGCAGATGAAGGAGGATTCTTTTCTATGAGAAGCGACATCGAAATCGCGCAGGCCTGCAGCATGAAGCCCATCGGGGAGATCGCCGCGCGCGCGGGCATTGACGAGGAACTGCTGGAGTACTACGGCCGCTACAAGGCGAAGGTGGATTACCTGCGCCTGGCCGACCGCCCGCAGAAGGGCCGTCTCGTGCTGGTGACGGCCATCAACCCCACCCCCGCGGGCGAGGGCAAGACGACCGTGTCCATCGGCCTGGCCGACGCGCTGAACCTCGAGGGGCAGAACGTGTGCCTCGCGCTGCGCGAGCCGTCGCTCGGCCCGGTGTTCGG
>JALFHA010000043.1 GCA_022776785.1 Clostridiales bacterium
GCCGTGTTGCCGATGCCGCCGAGCACCGCGGCGATGAAGCACTTGATGCCCGGCATGGAGCCGATGGTCGGGCTGATGCGGGTGTACTTCATGCCCCACATGATCGCGCCCACGCCGGCGAGCGCAGAGCCAATGAAGAAGGTGATGGCGATGGTGCGGTTCAGGTCGATGCCCATCAGGCTGGCGGCGTCATAGTCGCGCGAGACGGCGCGCATCGCCATGCCGGTGCGCGTGCGCTTGATGAGGAAGAGCAGCATCAGCAGCAGCACGGCGGTGACAATGGGCACAATCAGCGACAGGCGCTGGATGTACACGTCGCCGATGGTCAGCACGTCGGTGAACAGCGGAATCTGCGGGAAGTTGAGCGGGCGGCCGCCGAAGATGACCGTCGCTAGATTTTGCAGGAAGTAGGAAACGCCGATGGCAGAGACGAGGATAGAGATGCGCGGCGCGCTGCGCAGCGGGCGATAGGCCAGCCGCTCGGCGAGCGTGCCCAGCAGCGCCGTGAACAGAATCGTCGCGGTGAAGGTGACATACCACGGCAGAGTGAACAGGGAAATGCCGTAGAAGACGATGTACATGGCGATCATGAAGATTTCGCCGTGCGCGAAGTTGATGAGACGCAGCACGCCGTACACCATCGTATAGCCGATGGCGATGAGCGCGTAAAGGCTGCCCAGGCTCAGCGCGTCAGTGAGCGTTTGCAGCAAGCGGGTCAGGTCGAACATGGTTTCACTCCCCATTTGTGGTTTTGAGCGGGCGGCGCGCGGCGGAAATACTTCCGATGCCAACAAACGGAGGCTGTAAAGCGGTATGTCTTTACAGCCTCACGTTTTTTAGCAGCCTGTCAGGCGGAAAAGCTCCGCGCCTGCGCCGAGGAAGCGGTTACGGCTCGATCATGTCCTTGAAGACCGTCGTGCCGTCCGCCTGCACCTGCTTGAAGACGACCGGGCGAACCGCGTCGTGCGTCTCATTCAGGGTGATGGTGCCCGCCGCGCCGACAAAGCCCTCGGTGGCGAAGAGCGCCTCGCGGATGGCCTCGTTGTCGGTGGAGCCGGCGCGCTCAATCGCGTCGCGCATGGTCAGGTAGGCATCGTAGGCCATGATGACCGAGGCAGCGGGCTCCTTGCCGTACTTGGCGCGGTAGGCGTCGAGGAACTCGCTGGTCTTCTCGGTGGCCGGCTGCGCCGCATCGTAGAAGGTGGTGAACACGGCGCCCGAGGCGGCCTCGCCCGCGATGGAGAACAGCTCCGGCGCGTCGAGCGTGTCGCCGCCGAAGAACGCGCCCTCGTAGCCCAGCGCGCGGGCCTGCTTCATGATCTGCGCGGCCTTGTCCGCATAGGAGACGGAGGTGAAGATGACGTCCGGCTGAGCCTTGAGCACAGCGCCCAGCAGCGCGGAGAAGTCCTCGTCCTTGTTCATGAAGTCGCACACCTCGACAACCTCGAAGCCCTCGTAGTTGGCGAGCTCATCCTGGAAGTACTTCACCAGACCGACGGCGTACTCGGAATCCTTCTCGCGCATGATGGCGATCTTCTTGTACTCGTTCTTGACGGCGTAGCGCGCGAGCATCGTGCCCTGGAACGGGTCGATGAAGCAGATGCGCGCGTACCACTCGCAATCCAGCGTCACGGTGGGGTTGGTGGCCGTGGCGGTCAGCGCGGGGATCTCCTCCTCAGCGAAGACCTCGCCGCCCGCCATCGTCAGGCCGGAGGCGTAGGAGCCCAGCACGGCGACCACGCCCTTGTCCACAAGGGACTGTGCGGCCAGCGTCGCCTCGGCGCGGTCAGACTTGTTGTCACCGTAGACCAACTCGATCTTCTTGCCGAGCACATCGGGGTAAAGCTCGTTGGCAAGGTCATAGCCTTCCTTCTCCATCGCGCCGCCCGCTGCGGTCGCGCCGGTCATCGGCTCAAAGACGCCGATTTTGATCGTATCCTCCGCCAGCGCGCCAAGAGCCGGGCAGAGCAGGGCAAGCGCCAAGGCCAGAGCCAGAATCTTCTTCATGATCGTTTCCCTCCTGTGTGATTGAATCACAGCGGAGCACCGCTCCGCTATATTGGTGTATTATACCGGCTTGATAGGAAAAAATCAAGAACAAAATGCAACTTTTTCAAACGAAAAATTCTAATTTTGCAAAATTTTTGCGAAAAATACGCGATGATTGAATAATATGTGCAGGATTGGTCGGATGCATTTTCACCCGATGCATAAAAATACCCCCTCCGTGAATGGAGGGGGATGAGCCTGACGGCCCTTCGCGTCAGGTGAGGCGCAGGTGCTGCGGCAGGCCGCGCACCATCGTCTGCGTCACCTCCGACTGAATCAGCGGCAGCGCGTAGTCGAGGAACGCGGGCTTCATGCGCCCGTTATCCGCGTCAAAGTAGTCCTGGGGCACCATCTTCTCGAAATTGGCGACGTGATGGATGTCGTGCAGCTCGGTGACGCAGAGGTAGGGGTCGTCGCTCAGCCGAGTGAGGCCGACCATCATGCCCGTGCAGCCCTCAAAGGCGGCTTTGGCCGCCGCGCCGCCCGCCTGATAGGCCTCCTGCACGTCGGTCTGGCTGGCGATGTGCGCGGCGCAGCGCTGGAGGGTGGAGAGCTCCACGGCGCGCGTCTTGGTGTGCAGGCGCTCGCCGAGCAGGCCGCACAGATAGCGCGCGGTGCCGGTGAGGTTCTTGTGGCCAAAGGGATCGGTGCTCAGGCTGTCGCCCAGCTCGGCCACATAGCAGCCGTCCGCCGTGCGCACGCCCTCGGAGACGGCGATCACCAGCGACGGCGTTTTGCTTTGCAGGCGCGCAGCCTGCTCGACGAAGCGCTCCGTGTCAAAGGGCGTCTCCGGCAGGCAGATCATCGCGGGGCCCTCGCAGTCCTCGCCCTCGGCGAGTGCGGCGGCGGCAGCCAGCCAGCCCGCGTTGCGGCCCATGATCTCCACGACGGTGATGGATTTGAGGTCGTAGATGGTGCTGTCGCGCACGAGCTCCTTGACCGTCACGCCGATATACTTGGCCGCAGAGCCGTAGCCGGGCGTGTGGTCGGTGAGCATCAGGTCGTTGTCAATCGTCTTGGGCACGCCGATGAAGCGCACGTCGCTGCTGGTGGCGGCGGCATAGTCGCTCAGCTTGAGGATGGTATCCATGCTGTCGTTGCCGCCGATGTAGAAGAAATAGCCGATGTCGTACTTTTTGAGCACGGAGAAGAGCGTCTCATACGGCTCGGGATTCTGGCGGTAATCGGGCAGCTTGTAGCGGCAGCTGCCCAGATAGGTGGCAGGGGTGCGCCGCAGCAGCTCCAGCGCGAGGGGAGAGGCGAGCTTCTCGGACAGGTTGACCAGCTCCTCCTTGAGCAGGCCCTGCACGCCGTGGCACATGCCGTAGACGGTCTTCGCGCCGCTGGCGCGGCACACGCTGAACACGCCTGCGAGGCTGGCGTTGATGACGGCGGTCGGGCCTCCGCTCTGCCCGACGATGGCGTTTGCGCCCATGTTCATCGCTCCTTTATCCTGACCCGCCGCGGGGCGGGCGTGTTTCTTCCTGTAAAAAGCGTCTTCAGTGCCTGTTAAAATGAAGCTGTCTGTCGAGCCAGGCGATGCACCACTGCACCCACCTTGCGTTGTAGGCGCTGGGGGTGTTCACCTCCTGCGTGCACACGCTCATGCCGTGTATGCCCTCGGGAAAGACGTGCAGCTCGAACGGCACCTTCGCTTTGGACAGCGCCGCTGCCATCCTGAGGCTGTTCTCCACCGGCACCGACTGGTCGTCGGCGGTATGCCACAGAAACGCGGGCGGCGTGCTGCCGTCCACATGCTGCTCAAGGCCAAACCAGCGGTAGGCATCCGTGCCCGGTGCGGCGCCGCTGACATTCTGGATGGAGCCCACATGCGCGTGCTCGCCCGCGGTGACGACGGGGTAGCACAGCACCATGGCGTTGGGCCTGACGTTGGCCCTGCTGCCATATGCCTGCAAAAACGCGGGCTCCTGATGGAGCACACCCAGCGATGCGGCCAGGTGAGCGCCCGCGGAGAAGCCGCATACGGCGATCTGGTCCGGCTGCGTGCAGTACGCCTCCGGCTTGCTGCGCAGCTCCTCGACCAGCGCGGCGAGCTGGCACAGCGGACGCAGGCCGCCGGCATCCTCGCCGGTCGAATAGCGGAGGATAAACGCGTTGTATCCCTCCGCAAAGAAGGGGGCGGCCACGGGCTCGGCCTCCCTGTCGGAGACAAAGCCGTATCCGCCGCCCGGGCAGATGACGATGGCGGGGAACAGCCGCTGCGGTATCTCGCGGCTGCCGTTTTCACAGTGGATCCAGCCGGAAATCCTGCACGCGCTGTCCCGCTCCAAATGAATATCAAGCAGCTTCATTTTGTTTTTCGTTTCCTTTCCTGCATTGCATTCCCGCCCAGGCGCGCAGCCGGGGCGGAATTCGCCCGTCGCGCTTCGCCTGCTTCCATATAATAAGTAGTATAGCATCGCGCACGGAATGCGGCAAGGGAAAAAGCCTCTATCGCAGAGAAAAACGCACGGCGACCGCCTTGCCCAGAATGCGGACGCAGCGGGTCTCCCCCTCGCCGCCCACGTCGATGGGCGCAAAGGCCGGGTTGGAGGGCAGAAGCTGCGTAAAGACCACGCTGCCGTCCGGCCCGCGCAGGCGGCGAACGTGCTTGAGCGTCAGCTCGTCGTCCAGCGCGACGGCAGCGATCTCCCCGTCGTCCACATGGTCGGTGCTGCGGATATAGACTACATCGCCAGAGTGGATGCGGTCGCCCGTCATGGAGTCTCCCTCGGCGATGAGGGCGAAGTCACAGGCGATGTCGTCTTCGACGCTGACGCTCTCCGTGCCGTCGCCGGGGCTGAAGATGGGCTCGCCGCAGGCGACGGCGCCGAGCACGGGCACGCGTCTGCGCGTGCCGACGGGCAGCGCGCCCGCAGGCAGCGGCGGCTCCTCGCCGGAGAGGCTGGACAGCGGCAGGCCGAGCTTGCGCGCATAGTCCGCCACGACGGACAGGCGGGGAACGCGCTGCTTGGTCTCATAGCGGCTGATGACCTGCTTGGTGGTGCTAAGCAGCGCGGCGAGCTCCTCCTGCGAGAGGCCGCGCTCCTTGCGGAGCCGACGCAGTACGTCGCCAAATTCCATCAAAATCCCTCCGATCACAGATGTTTTGACTCTATTATAGCAGATTTGTCGCCAAAGACAATATAGGTGACGATTTTTTGCAAAAAATGTCACCAGATGGTTGACGAACGTCTGTTCCCGTGATACAATGATTGCGTCGCCAATCGAGCGACACATGAACGGCGGAACAAGACGGATTACATAAAGTGGAGGATAAACGACAAAATTTGAAGAAATTTCAGATGATGTGGAGTAAATATGCCGATTATATGGGTGATTTCTGCTGAAAATGGATGAATTGAAATCATCCGAACGAATACGTGTGCGCCGGGTAAGGGGGATGGAGCATGGAGGCTGCTTTGGAAACCGAGAGGACAAATGAGCGCGTGGCGGAGCTGGAAAGAAGGATACTCATGCTGGAGGAGCAGGCGCAGCAGGCGCTCTCGCTCATGAGAAGCAGGGGCAAGGAGGAGGAGCTCATCGCCCGCTACGGCGAATATGTGGACAAAACCGTCGCCGCGAAGATCCTCGGCGTGACGCGGGTGACGGTGTACGCCATGCTCGCCGACGGCAGAATCCTCGGCGCGTGCGCAGGGCGGCGGGTCGATGTGCGCAGCATCGCGCGCTATCAGGCGATGCAGCGCCCGTGCGGCAAAAGCAGGCCGGCATGAGGCCGGCTGCATCACCGTGCTGCTTTTGCGAGAGATTTGCATAACAAAGAATAATCCTGTTCTGCGTCTAAATCATTGCTTTGCAAGACTCCCTGTCAGGTAACGCTTCGCTCTCTGACTACCTTCGCGGAATTGCTCCGCAATAGGGTACGTTGGGCTGCCGACCCGGGAAACCCGCATAGTCGCGCCAAAGACGCTCCTTGCGGTTTCCAGCCTTCGCCTGCCTGATTCCGCCACAGGCGGCGGCAGGTTACGGCTCCAAATCCGCTTGAGGGATTTCATTCCTCAAACTCCCTTCTTCGCTTCGCACTTATGCAAGCAACTTTTTGGAATGAGAATAGTATAAAACGGAGGAAAACGGTCATGAATGTGCTTGAGGTGTTGCTGATGGTGGGCTTTGGGGTGCCGATTGTCGTGCTGAGCTGCGCGTTTGTGCTCTGCGCGGGCTATTTGCAGATGAAGGAGAACCGCTGTCACGAGGGAAAGTGAAAAGCATTTGCCCGCGGCGCGTTGGGGTGCGCTGCGGGCAGCTTTGTTTTCTATGCTGGTTTTGAGCACGGAGGCAGCAGGGGGGCGCCTGCTTACGGCGTGATGCGGTCAAACGCGCCGCGGATGACCGAGAGCGCCGGGGTGTCGCGCAGGTCGTAACCGGATTTCTGCGCATCGCGCGGGGCGGCGCTCCAATCCCAGAAGGCGAAGCCGCCGACCCAGCGCCTTTGCAGTGCGCAGGCGAACATGGTCTGATACCAGTCCGCCTGCTCCTGCAGGTCGTATTCGCCGCGGAGCGTCCAGTCGTTCGGGCGCATGGCGGAGCCGCGCGCGGCCATGCAGCCCAGCTCGGCAAAGAAGAAAGGCTTGCCGTATCGCTGCACGACGCGCTCAATGCGGTCAAGCTGCGCCGCCCAGCCGTCAATGGGATAGTAGCCGCTGGAGGCGATGACATCCACGCAGTCCCACCAGCGCACCTGATCCTCCTGATACTTGTCGCAGTTGTAGGCGATGGGGCCGGAGTAGACCGTGCGCAGGCGGGCGATGAGCGCGCGCCACTCGGCCTCCCGCCGCTCGGCCATCACCATCTCGCAGCCGGGGATGAACAGCTCGCAGCCCTCGCGCTCGGCGATGCGGGCGTAGTGGAGCTGAAACTCCGTATATGAAGCAAACCAGTTGCTCCACTTCGGCTCGCAGGGCACGTCGTTGTCAAAGAAATTGATGAACGCGCGCCAGGTGCCGTCAAGGCAGTTGACCGTCGGCTTGAGAAAGACGCGCACGCCCTGCGCGTGCAGGCGGCGGATGACAGAAATGAGCTCATCATCGCCCATGGTGTGCGCCGAGGTGAAGTCGATGTGCTCGCTCTGAG
>JALFHA010000344.1 GCA_022776785.1 Clostridiales bacterium
CAGCTCCCAGATGCCGTAGCCGTAGGGCTTGATAGCCATGCAGCCGCGCACCGGGGTGTAATCCATCAGGTCCGCAAGGCGCACCACGTCGGTATACCACTGGGAAAAGTCCTCGTCTCTGGGGGTGATGTGCTGAACAAACTCCTGCTGGCTCTTCTTCGCCATAATCCATCCTCTTCCTCTCTGATCGTCTTCCCGCAAGGCGGCAGCCTTCCCGGGCGGCCATATAAAAAGCGCCCGCCCCTTCACTGGGACGAAGCGCTGCTTCGCGGTACCACCCGGCTTGGCGCGGCAGAGCGCGCCCTCCTCTGTGCCCGTAACGCGGGCAGACGGCGGCGTTCTTAGCACCGCGGCTGATGGGGGCCGGAGCATGAAGGGCCTTGCCGCGCAGCTTTCAGCCGTGGCCACGCTCTCTTTGGGACAAACGCCTCTCTGCCTTCCCCGTCCTTGCCTGTATGTGGGCATTATAAGCAATCGCGCCGGGAATGTCAAGGGGAATTCGCGCTATGCGCCCAGCAGCGCGGAAAGCTGCTGCACGGCCAGCGCCTCGTCCTCGCCCTGCGCCAGAATCGTCACGGCCATGCCGTCGCGCAGGCCCAGCGCCAGCAGCCCCATCAGGGATTTCGCGTTGACGGTGATGTTTGCCCGGCGCAGCAGCACGCGCGCCTCATAGCGCTTCATCCGCTCGGCGATATCCGCCGCGCGGCGCGTCGTCAGCGTGCCGCCCAGCAGCACATGAATCGTCAGTTCCATCGCATCAGCCTCCTGCCTCGTCAAGCTCCTGCGCCATCTGTTCCAGCCTGCGCAGTCGGTGGTTCACGCCGCTCTTGCCAAGCGGCGGGTCGAGCATCCGCCCCAGCTCCTCCAGCGACAGCTCGGGATGGGCCAGCCGCATCCTCGCCGTCTGCGCCAGCGCGGGCGGCAGGCTCTGCTCCCCGCGCGCCGCCAGCAGGCGGGAAATGGCCTGCGCCTGCCGCGAGGACGCGGCCACCGCGCGCTGCACGTTCGCGCTGTCGCAGTTGACCGCGCGGTTGGCGTTGTTGCGCAGCTCCTTGCGGATGTATGCATCCTCCATCGCAAAGCGCGCCGTCTGCGCGCCCAGAATACTGAGCATGTCCGTGATCTCGCTCTGCCCCTTGAGGTAGACCAGCGTCGTCTGCCGCCGGGCGATGATGTGCGCGTTCAGATCAAAGCGCGCGATGAGCCGCACCAGCGCCGCGGCAAACGCCTCATCCTCCAGCGCAAACTCGAGGTGGTATTCCTTCTCCGGGTCGGTCACGGAGCCGCAGGCCAGAAACACCCCGCGCAGAAACGCCATCCGGCAGCACTTGCGCACGGTGATCTCCCGCGGCACGCCGCGCCGCTGGCTCACCTCGATACCGCAGCCCTCCAGCACGAAGGACGCCTCGTCCCCGCCCACCTCCACGCGGTAGGCGTTGCGCCCGCCCAGCCGCGCGCGGTGCATCGTGGACAGCTCCGGCGACGCGTCGAAGACCTCGCGCAGCAGGCGGTACGCGCGCCGCGCGACGGCGCTGTTCTCCGTCTCGATGGCCAGCCGCTTGCCGCCGCCGCCGCGGTAGACCACCGAGCCTGCCGCCGAGACGATGCCCGAGAGCTCCGCAAGCAGGCAGCACACGCTGTCCGGCTCGAAGCGGCAAAGCTCCTCCTTGGTCTGCGATGAATAGGACACGGCTCTCATTCCTTCTCGTTCAGGCGGCAGCACAGCACGGCCGCACACACCGCCTACCTTTTAATATGCGCCTGAATATGCATCCCTGGCCGCATCCGCGGCGGCGTCAGTCGTCGCGCCTGCGCGCGCCCGCCAGAACCACCAGCCGCAGCAGCTGCAAAAGCGCCTGAAGCGCCGCCGCCACATACGTCAGCGCCGCGGCGGAGAGCACCTTCTTCACACCCCGCAGCTCCTCGTCCGTCAGGTATCCGTCGCCGAGCAGCGCCACCGCGCGGCCTGACGCGTTGAACTCCACCGGCAGCGTCACCAGATAGAACAGCACCGCCAGCGCAAAGCAGAGGATGCCGATCTTGAGCAGCGGCTGCCAAGAAAAGATCAGCCCCAGCATGAACAGCGGAATCGCCGCGTTCGAGCCGATGTTGGCCACGGGCACCAGCGCCGCGCGGATGCGCATGGGCGCGTAGCTCTGCGCGTCCTGAATGGCGTGCCCGGCCTCGTGCGCCGCAATGCCAATCGCAGCGACCGAGTCGGAGGAATACACCTCGTTTGAAAGCCGCAGCACGCCGTCCTGCGGGTCATAATGGTCGGTCAGCTTACCTGCAACGCGCTCAATGCGCACATCGCCGCAGCCGTTTCCATCGAGAATCAGGCGCGCCATTTCAGCGCCGGTCATTCTCGAGCGTGTGCTCACACGCTTCCATTTGGAATAGGTATCGCTGACCTTGATCTGCGCGTAGAGCGCCAGCAGAAGCCCCGGAATCAGCAGCAGATAAGTCGGATCATATCTGTAATAAAACATCGTCTGTCCTCCATTATTCGTGAGCATACCGCCCACAGGCTATGTTCATCATACCCGTTTTATGAGCGGACTGCAAGAGACTTTGCTCAAAAACCTGCCGCAAAGCGCCAAAATGTCTCAAACGGGTAAGTCATGCGCGCAAAAGTGCTTGACATTTTCCTGTCAAAGTGCTATCGTGTACCCGAAGATCACCCGCACGGGGGCGGCGCCTGGGCGCATCCCCCTGCCAATCACAAGGAGGACAACAGCTATGGATCGTCTCAAGGGCAAGGTCGCGGTCATCACCGGGTGCAGCTCCGGCGTGGGCGCCGTCACCGCGCAGAAATTCGCCGCCGAGGGCGCGAAGGTCGTCATCAGCGCGCGCAGGCAGCAGCAGCTCGAGGAGGTCGCCGACAAGATCCGCGCCGCGGGCGGCGAGGTGCTCCCCGTCGTGGGCGACATCTCCAAGCCGGAGGACGCGCAGGCACTCATCGACAGGGCCGTGGAGGCCTACGGCGCTGTGGACGTGCTCGTCAACAACGCGGGCGTGCTGGACACGGGCCTGAGGCCCATCGACCGCGTGCTCGATTCCGATATGGACCGCGTGCTCGACATCAACACGAAGGGCACCATGTACTGCATCCGTGCCGCGCTGAGCGCCATGACGAAGACCGGCAAGGGCTCCATCGTCAACGTCTCCTCCGCGGCGGGCGTGGTCGGCAACGGCGGCGCGGCTTACGTCGCCTCCAAGGCGGCCATTCTGGGCATCACCCGCCACACGGCGCTGCGCTTTGCGGGCACGGGCATCCGCTGCAACGCCATCTGCCCCGGCACGATCGTCACCCCGATGGTCGCCGGGATGCGCCCGGACAACATGGATATGGACATGTTCGGCCAGATGGGCAAGCACAGCGACATGCGCGTGCCGCCCTGTATGCCCGATGACGTCGCCAACATGCTGCTGTTCCTCGCCAGCGACGAGTCCCGCGCCATCACGGGCCAGACCATCGTCTCCGACTTCGGCAGCACGCTGTGATTTTTCCCCTCTCTCTTCCTTTCGGACGCTCCCTGCGCTGCGCGGGGAGCGTTCTTTTTGTTCCTTCGGCAAATTGCGTCACCGCCGGCCCCGAAGGAAAAGGGCAGAAAAGCGCAAGGATGGCCGGAAGCGGGAACGGCCGCTGACCGCTATTTATTCCTTTCGTCCATGCCGGTCATATGTCACGGTTTTGTGAGTTATACGCTTTACTTTTTTATTTATTCCATCTTCATTGTTAATTCTGTTTGAAATCGAGCTCAGACCTTATTTTATTATTGACAAATGCCTGTCGATCTTCTATAATGACAGTTAGCGGTTGGGGAGCGCATGTTTCCCATGCCACAACGTGGAATCTTTTGAAAGGAGATTTGTTCCATGAAGAAAATCATCACCCTGGCGCTGGCCCTGTGCCTGTGCCTGACGCTGGCCGTCTCCGCGTGCGCGGAGGGCTCCGTCTACTACCTCAACTTCAAGCCCGAGCAGGATGCTCAGTGGCAGGAGCTGGCCAAGCTCTACACCGAGAAGACCGGCACGCCCGTCACCGTCGTGACCGCTGCCTCCGGCCAGTACGAGACCACCCTCATGTCCGAGATTGAGAAGAGCGATCCGCCGACGCTGTTCCAGGTCAACGGCCCGGTCGGCCTGGCCAACTGGAGCGACTACTGCTACGATCTCTCCGGCACCGAGGTCTACAAGCACCTGACCTCCGACGCCTTCGCGCTCAAGGACGGCGACGCCGTGCAGGGCATCGCCTACGTCATTGAGACCTACGGCATCATCGCCAACACCAAGCTGCTGGAGAAGGCCGGCTACAAGGCCGAGGACATCAACACCTTCGCCAAGCTGAAGGAAGTCGCTGACGACATCCAGGCCCGCAAGGACGAGCTGGGCGTGGACGGCGCCTTCACCTCCGCCGGCATGGACGGCTCCTCCGACTGGCGCTTCAAGACCCACCTGGCCAACATGCCCATCTACTATGAGTACAAGGCCGACGGCATCAGCGCCACCGACGCCATCAAGGGCACCTATCTTGACAACTACAAGCAGATCTGGGATCTCTACATCACCGATTCCACCTGCGATCCGGCGCTGCTGGCCTCCAAGACCGGCAATGACGCCGTCGCCGAGTTCGTTGGCGAGAAGGCCGTCTTCTACCAGAACGGCACCTGGGCCTGGGGCGACATCTCCTCTCTGGGCGCTGAGAACCTGACCATGCTCCCGATCTACATCGGCGCTGAGGGTGAGGAGAATCAGGGCCTGTGCACCGGCACTGAGAACTTCTGGTGCGTGAACGGCACTGCCAAGCAGGAAGACATCGACGCGACCCTCGCGTTCCTCGAGTGGGTCATCACCTCCGACGAGGGCCGCAAGAGCATGTCTCAGGACATGGGCTTCGTGGTTCCGTTCGACACCTTCACCGGCGAGTATGCTTCCTCCAACCCGCTCGTCGCGGTTGACACCGCGCTGACCGCGGCTGGCAAGACCCCGGTGACCTGGAACTTCACCACCATGCCTTCCGAGGAGTGGAAGAACGGCCTCGGCTCCGCTCTGACCGCCTACGCGGCCGGCACCGGCAGCTGGGACGCTGTTGTGACCGCCTTCGTCGATGGCTGGGCCACCGAGTACGCGCTGAGCCACTAATCAGCTGACGCCACTGGAGGGCGGGCTCCTGCCCGTCCTCCTTCCTGTTTTTTCTGACCGGTTCACTGTCTGGACAGCAGGCAAAGAAGCACCGTGGATGGTTCTTTGCCTGCTGTCCGCTGGGGGAGGATTCTATGGAAAAAGCAATCAAGCGCTACTGGCCGGTGTTCCTGCTCCCGACGCTGGCTGCGTTCATCATCGGCTTTATCTGGCCGTTCCTTTGGGGCATCTACCTGTCCTTCCACAAGTTCACCACCATCAGCAAGACAACCTTCGTGGGGCTGGACAACTACTTCAAGGTCTTCTCTGACCCGACCTTCGTCAGCGCCTTCTGGTTCACGGCGAAGTTCACCATCATCTCCACCATCCTCATCAACGTCATCGCGTTCATGCTGGCGCTGGCGCTCACCCGCGGCCTGAAGGGCACGAACGTCTTCCGTACCGTGTTCTTCCTGCCCAACCTCATCGGCGGCATCGTGCTGGGCTACATCTGGCAGATCCTGCTCAACGGCATCCTCACCAACCTCGGCCTGCCGCTGCTGGCGCTGGATGCAACCTACGGCTTCTGGGGCCTGATTATCCTCATGTGCTGGCAGCAGATCGGCTACATGATGATTATCTACATCGCGGGCCTGCAGAACGTGCCCGCCGACCTGCTGGAGGCCGCCTCCATCGACGGCGCGACGGGCTTCCAGGCGCTCATCAAGGTCAAGCTGCCGATGGTTATGCCCTCCATCACCATCTGCTCCTTCCTGACGCTGACGAACTCCTTCAAGCTCTTTGACCAGAACCTCTCGCTGACCGGCGGCGAACCGGCCAAGGCCAGCCAGATGCTCGCTCTGAACATCTACGACACCTTCTACGCCCGCTCCGGCGCGCAGTGGAAGGGCATCGGTCAGGCGAAGGCTGTGGTCTTCTTCCTGCTGGTGATCGTCATCGCGCTCGTGCAGCTCTACTTCACCCGCCGTAAGGAGGTGCAGCAGTAATGACCAAGGCTAAAGTGTATCACGACGGCGCCGTCTCCGGCGCACGCCGCATTGTTGACATGGCGCTCACCATCTTTCTGGGCCTGCTGTGCATCGTGTGGATTTATCCGGTGCTGCTGATCCTGCTCAACTCGCTCAAGGCGGAGCTGGCGATCTCCACCACCTCGGTCTTCGAACTGCCGACGAAGGAATCCTTCGTGGGCCTGCACAACTACATCTACGGCGTCACGCAGATGAACTTCCTGAGCTCGTTCGGCTACTCGCTGGTCATCACGGTCACGTCCGTGGTGCTCATCCTGCTGTGCTGCTCGATGTGCGGCTGGTACATCACCCGCGTGACCTCCGCGATCTCCAAGATGATGTATCTGCTGTGCGCGTTCTCGATGGTCGTGCCGTTCCAGATGGTGATGTTCACCCTCTCCAAGACAGCGGACACGCTCCGGCTGAACAACCCGTTCAACATCTGCATCATCTACCTCGGCTTCGGCGCAGGCCTGGCGGTGTTCATGTTCACAGGCTTCATGAAGTCCGTGCCCATCGCCATTGAGGAG
Organism: Clostridiales bacterium; assembly: GCA_022776785.1. Classification (GTDB taxonomy): domain Bacteria; phylum Bacillota; class Clostridia; order Christensenellales; family Aristaeellaceae; genus Ventricola. The sequence goes on from JALFHA010000344.1 coordinate 6,683, forward strand.
GCCGCGATGATCGACGGCTGCAACCCGCTGCAGATCTTCTTCAAGGTCGTCTTCCCGATTCTCAAGCCGACCATGATCTCCACCGCCATTCTGGAAACCATGTGGGTCTGGAACGACTACCTCCTGCCCACGCTGGTGCTGGACATCAAGAAGTACCGCACCATCCCGATGGCGATTCAGTACTTCCGCGGCAGCTATGGCCGCGTGGAGATGGGCCCGATGATGGCGTGCATCATGATTACCGTTCTGCCCATCATCATCATGTACCTGGTCTGCCAGAAGTACATCATCGACGGCGTGATTGCCGGCGCGGTCAAGGGCTGATTTCCTTCCCTGCATAACAAACAGGAGCTTCTGTGGGACGATTCCCGCAGGAGCTCCTGTTTTTGGTTGATTCTGTCATGTATGCATACTGTTCTGTGAATAATACTGTTTTGTGGCTAGAATCTAGCTTTGCAGACTCAACCTCGTTTCAATCGTAGGATGCTTCGCATCCTGCTCTGAAACTCCTTCTTCTTTTGAAGATGAAGGCAAGGGAACGTTGGGCTGCCGCCCAAACCCGCCAAGGGACTTCGATCCGGGGCTATCCGCCCGTTCTCCATCGGCTTCATCCGCCACAGGCGGCGCCGATTACGAACCCCTTGACCCCTTCTTCGCTTCGCGCCTGACCCCGTGTCTGAAGCCAAATCGCATCACTGCTTCTCCCACGAAATCACAGGCGTCACCAGCTCGCCCCGCACAAAGCCATATTCCCCCTGATAGCACACATGCAGCCAGCCGTCCTCCCGAACGGCGAGGACAGTGAGCGTCTCCCCGTTATGCGCCACCCACGGATAGGTAGCCGACAGGGACGGCGCATTGCGCACGTTCGCGCCCGTGCCGCGCGGATTGCTCACCGTGACGAAAGGCTGCGCGGAGGCTACCGGATGCGTGCTCAGGTAGGCCGCCTTCATGTAGCCCTCCAGCGAGCTGACAAGCACATGCAGGTAGCCGCCGCCCGCGTCATCCAGCACGAGCACCTGCACGCCGTTGTAGTATTTGCCCAGCGAAGCAGCACTGGCATTTGGCGCGGCGCGCAGGTGCAGCCTGTCTGTCGGGTCTGGGTTGCAGACATAAGCGTAATTCGAGCCGGAACCGCTCTTGTGGTAATCAAGCTTCGGCGTGAGCACGTCGGCAAACACAAAGCCGTAGCCGAAGTCGGAATCATACACATGCCGCCAGCCGTCGTCGCGCACGGAGAGCACATTGTACACAGCGCTGCCGTAGGGATACACGGTCAGCACCCTCGAGCTCTCCGAGGGCTGGCTGTGCAGCGCTGCGCTTCTTCGCTCATCGTTGCTGACAAAGACTGTCGGCAGCTGGCCGCTCACCTGTGAGGCATCCGCCGTCAGATATGCTGCATTCAAGTAGCCCTCCAGCGGGTCGATGCGCACATGTACCCAGCCTCCCGTCACACCCAGCACAGTGACCCATGTGCCGTTGTAATACTTGCCCAGCGACACAGACTGCGTGCTCGGCTTTGTGCGCAGGTTGAGCCGGTCCGTCGGATTGGGATTGTTGACATAGGCGATGGATCCCGGCACGAGCGCTCCCCCATCGGCCAGCGCCGCGCAGCATGTCAGCAGCAGCGAGAGCAAGAGAAGCGCGCAAAGCAGCTTTTTCATGTGAAGTTCCCCTTCCTGTCTTCCCTTTTCTAATAAGACGGAAATGGCAGGGGAAATCTTTCCTCCTGCCGGAATTTTTCCAAATAATTGTCACGATTGAAGTAAGGGCTTTGCGCGCTTCCTTCTGCGCGGACATCCCCCCGTCAGGCCTCGCTTCGCTCCCTGACTGCTTTTGCTTGATCGCTTCGCGAT
>JALFHA010000349.1 GCA_022776785.1 Clostridiales bacterium
CTGACGGCGGGGCTGCTGATCCTGCTGATGGGCATCAACCAAAAGACCTATGTCTATGTGCAGATCGCGCAGCCCATCGTCCGTGCGATGGATACGGGCGGGCTGGCCGCGGGGCTTGCGATGGAGAGCACGCTCTCCGCGCCTGCGCTGACGTTGCTCTATGCCGTCACGCGCGGGCCGGTATACGACATGTATCTGGTGAAGCTGCTGGCGATTGCCGGCGTGCTGCTGACTGCGCTGCTGGCCGTGCGCGCTGCGGATGCGCGCGGCTGGGGCATCCGCGCCGACGCGCTGCTGGCGCTGCTGATGATTCTGCCGCAGGCATTCCTGCAGGGGGGCTGCGCGGCGCAGCTTGAGCTGGTCTGCGTACTGCTGCTCACCTGCGCGCTTGCCGCGATGGATGGGACAAAGCCGCACCCGCTGGCGGCGGCGCTGTGCTTTGGCGGCGCTGTGGCGGTGAGCGGCGTGGCGCTCTACGCGTTGCCTGTGCTCATCCTGTGGACGCGGCAGGGCAGGCTGCGCGCGCGCCACTGGGGAGCGGCTGTGGCTGTGCCGCTGCTGGCGCTGATCCCTGCGCTGCTTTCGGGCATGGGCGCGGGCGACGCGCTGCTGAGCCTGCTGCGGGCGAACCTTTCCATGCCGCAGTACGCGGCGGGCAGTCCGGGCTTCATGAGTATCATCCCTCGGGCGAATCCGCTGGAGATGCCGCAATACTTCATGCTTCGCCGCGTGGAGGAGCTCGATCTGGTCACCAACGCGCAGCCTTTTTACACGCAGGCGCACTTTGAGCAGGTCATGCGCGGGCTGACTGTCGCGGCACCAGCGGTCTATGCGGCGCTGGCCGCGTGGCTGCTGGGCAGGCGGGACATGAGCCCGCTGCGCCGGGCGATGGCGCTCGTGCTGGCGGCGCTGTACTTCTGCCCTGCGGGGACGATGGACGCGTGGCTGGCGCTGGACGTACTCTGCGTGATGGCGCTCGTGCGCGAGCCCCGGCTGCGCCTGCCGGCGTGCATCCTGCTCTTTGCCACGGCGGGGGCGGGCTGCTACCCGGTGACGGAGGAGGTGCTGCTGCCGGTTGCGGCGTCGTGGGCGCTGTGCGGCGCGGCGCTGTGTATGCTGATGGGCATCATCCCGATAGGACGGGAGAAAAAGGAGGCGGTCGCGGATGAATGAGACGCCTGTGAGGCTGCGCGTCGTCTCCCGGATGACGGAGGACGACGGACAGACGCATGAAATCAAGTGCGCGCGGCGCGGCGTGCTGTGCGAGCAGGGCGGCGGCGTGGCGCTTGAATATGACGACGAGCAGGACGGCGAGCGCGCGCGCATTGAGCTGTGGACGGACGCGGCTCGCGCGCGCATGACACGCCGGGGGATGACAAGCGCGGTGCTCGAATTCACGCCGGGGGAACGGACGGGCGGCGTATACCGCACGCCCTATGGCGAAATTCCCGTGGCGGTTCGCACGCACACGCTGAGCCTGACGCGGGAAGAGACGGGCGGCCTGCTTGCGCTCGACTACGACGTGTTTGTCGGCGGTGAGCGGACGGCGCGCACGCATCTGACGGCGCAATGGCGGCTGTGAGTGGGAATCCCGCGCTGCTGGTGCGCGCGCTGGCGCGTGAGGCGGTGCTTGGTGCGGGCGGGCGCGGCTTTGTGCGCTATCTGCCGCCGGGCGGGGCGCTGCTGGCGACGGATGCGCTTGCGCGGGCGGCGGACGCGGCGCAGGAGAAGCGCCTGACGGAGGCGCTGACCGCCGCGGGCTTCGTCTGTGCCCCGCAGGGGCCGCTTGTGGGGCTGACGCCGACGGACGCGCTGCTGCTGCGCGTCAGCGGTGAGGCAGCGCAGCCTGTTTTGATCGATTGGGATGGCCAGCTGGCCCCGGCGCAGGCGCTGGCTGTGCGCTGGATGAAGAAGCCGCGCCTGCCGCTGACGAGCGCCGGGCGCGTGCTGACGATGGAGACGCTGCGCCTGCTCTGGCAGCCCGAAAAGCAGGTGCTGGCGGGCCTGCGCGGCCTGCGCGCGCTGGCGGCCCAAAACCTGCGAACGGGCGATGCGAGCGGCGCGCATGAGGCGGGCTGCTGTCTGAGCGCGTGGCTTGAGCAGGCCGCGCAGAACGAGGAGGAACGGATATGAAGCTGAGCTGGATGGGACACTCGTGCTTCCGCATGACGGCACAGGACGGCACGGTGGTGATTACCGATCCCTACGACGACAGCGTGGGCATTGAGATGCTGCCGCTGCGCGCCGATCTGGTGACGATGAGCCATGAGCACCACGACCACAACTGCGAGCAGATGCTGATCGGGCATCCGGTCATCGCGCGCGGGGTGGAGGAGGCGCACGTCGGCGGCGTGGAGACGCGCGCCGTTAGCTCGTATCACGACGAGGTGCGCGGGGCCAAGCGCGGAGAAAACGCACTGCGCATCTTCGCCATCGATGGCCTGAAGCTCGTCCATGCGGGCGATCTGGGCTGTATGCCGGAGGAGTCCGTGCTGGAGGCGATTGCCGGTGCGGACGTGCTGCTGCTCCCCGTCGGCGGCTTCTACACCATCGATGCGTCGGCAGCCAAGCGCGTGATCGCAGCGGCGCGCCCGCGCTGCGTGATTCCCATGCACTTCAGGACCGCGCGCTGCGGCTATCCGATTGCGGGCGTCGCGCCGTTCCTCGCCGCGATGGGCGCACAGGATGCGCAGCCCGTGCGGGAGCTGGAGCTTGAGTGCGGGCGTGTGCCCGCGGGCGTCGTCCTCCTGCAGCCCGAGGCGGACGCGCTGTGACGGCGCTGACGAACCGGCAGGCGCGGCAGTTCCTTCTTCTGTTGCATGGGCTGCTGGGCGAGCACCGGTTCATCGGCGCGCCGGGCGCGCTGGACTTTGTGCGTCAGGCGGGCTGCATCCAGTTCGACCCGGTGAATCTCTGCGGCAGAAACGCCGAGCTGACGCTGCTCTCGCGCGTGAAGGGCTTTTCACGCGATGCGCTGGAGGGGCTGCTCTACCGCGACCGGAGCCTTGTCGATTATCCGGACAAGAATCTCTCCATTCTCCTCGCGGAGGACTGGCCGTATTTTTCGCGCCTGCGCGAGCGCGCCCGCCGCAGCGGGGAGCAGTTCGAGGGGCTTGAAGCGCTCAAGGCGCAGGCGCTCGATTTTCTGCGCAGCCATGGCCCGTGCACTGCGGAGGAGCTGCCCATCGAGGGGCGCATTCGCTGGCATTCGGGCGTCCATTGGAGCGGAAACTGGCATGGCGACAGCGCGGCGGCACGCTCCGTGCTCGAGCAGCTCTATTCCGAGGGCGCGCTGGTCATCCACCACAGGGAGGGCGTTCGCAAGGTCTACGACATTGCAGAGCGCTGCCTGCCGCAGGCGCTGCTGGAAGCGCCTGACCCGCTGGCGGACGAGCAGGCGCACATCGACTGGCGCATCTGCCGGCGCATCGGCGCGGTGGGCCTGCTGTGGAATCGCCCGTCCGACGCGTGGCTGGGCATCGACGCTTTGAACGCCGCGACGCGCGCGGCAGCGTTTGCCCGCCTCGAGGCGCAGGGACGCATCCTCCCGGTGCAGGTCGAGGGCATCCGGACGCCGCTCTACTGCCGCGCCGAGCATGCTGCGCTGCTGGAAAGCGTGCGCGCGGGCCGCGAGGACTCTCCGCGCTGCGAGGCGCTCGCTCCGCTCGACTGCCTGCTCTGGGACAGACGGCTCATCGAGGCGCTGTTCGGCTTTGCCTATCGCTGGGAGATCTACACGCCTGCCGATAAGCGGCGCTTTGGTGCGTATACGCTGCCGCTGCTCGTCGGGGAGCGCTTCGTCGGTCGGGCGGAGACCGTCGCCCGCGGGAATGTGCTCGAGGTGCGGCATATTTGGCTGGAGGATGGCGTGCGCGAAACGAAGCGGCTGCGTGCGCAGCTTGGGGCGTGCATGGGCCGCCTTGCCCGGATGAACGGATGCAGGGCGGGGGAGCTGCCCGGGATGCAGAAAAGCGGTATTTTGCCGTGAAGTCTGATACTGTCTTGCACTTAAAAGCTCGAATATAAGCGCGAAGCGAAGAAGGGAGTTTGAGGGATGAAATCCCTCAAGCAGGTTTGGGCGGCATCCCAATGTTCCCTTATTGTTCAAAAGAAAAAGCAGTTTCAGAGCAGGATGCGAAGCATCCTACGATTGAAACGGGGCTGATTCTGCAAAGCTAGATTTTAGCCGCAAAATAGTCTGAAACAAATTTCCCCAAATGGGATATAATAAAGCAGGATTCTTTTGAGCCTGTGCGTCATGCGAAGGGAGAGAACAGAATGAGCGGATGGCTGTGCTTTCTGCTGGGACTGGCCGTCGGCACCGTGTTCGGGGTGCTGGTGATGGCCTGCCTTCAGGTCGGCCGGCAGAGCGACGAGGATGCGAGGAGGCTGCACAGGAAGACCTGAGAGCGTGCGAAGCACAGAAAGACACGCTGGCCTGTGCGGAAAGCTCCCCGATGCGTTTGCTGCACGGAGGAGCTTTCTGCCGTTTATGGGCTGCGCGCAGCTCCCGCATCCATATACGGGGAAAGGCTGAGCACGTAATCCGCGCTGACGCGGTAATACTGACACAGCCTGCGAAGATGGCGGATGGGCATTTCGTTCACGCCGTTTTCATACCGGGAATAGACCTGCTGCGTCGTGCCGAGAACGGCAGCAATGTCAGCCTGCTTGAGATCCCTGTCCTCGCGCAGCTCGCGGAGGATTTCATAATACTCCTTCATGAAAAATCACCTCAGAAAGAGTATATTTACACCAGATATAGTGTATTGACTTTTACACTACATCTAGTGTATAATAAGGAGACAGAACGACAAACGATTCTGCGGAGAAGGGAAGGATTCGGATGAGCGGATGGCTGTGGTTCCTGCTGGGGCTGGTCGTAGGGGCGATGTTTGCGGCGCTGGTCATCGCATGGCTGCTTGCAAACCGCATCAGTGAGGAACGGGAGCAGAAGGCTCACGAAGGAGACAAGCAGAAATCCGTATAGACACATAGACGCAGCGGCGTCCGCAGACCCTCCCTGCAGGGGAGGTGCGGACGCCGCTGCGTGTGTTTTTTGCATTTATACTGTTCTGCATTAATACTGTCTTGC
>JALFHA010000013.1 GCA_022776785.1 Clostridiales bacterium
CTCTGAAACTGCTTTTTCTTTTGAACAATAAGGGAACATTGGGCTGCCGCCCAAACCTGCTTGAGGGATTTCATCCCTCAAACTCCCTTCTTCGCTTCGCGCTTATATTCGAGCTTTTAAGTGCAAGACAGTATGAAATCATCACCGCAGGTCGTATGTTTCCTTCACGCAGGCGAGCACCTGCTCCATCGGCACGACGCTGGAAATGCCGCCGTGCTTCTGCGTGGACAGGCTTGCGGCGCAGCAGGCAAAGCGCACGATTTCCGTCATCTCCGCGATGCTCAGCGCATCCGGCCGCTTGCCGAGCGCAAGGAAGCGGCTCATGGCGCTGCCGCCGAAGATATCGCCCGCGCCGGTGGTGTCCACGACATGGATGCCCTTCGGGGAGCTGACCGTCGCCGCGCCATTCCGGTTGGCAACGTGGCAGCCCTTCGGGCCGAGCGTGGCGTAGACGAGCGAGACGCCGTATTCACTGAGCAGCTTCTGCGCGCCGTCCTCCGGCGAGAGGCCCCAGAGGAAGTCGATCTCCTCGTCGCTGATCTTCACGACGTCCGCCTGACGAAGGCTCCACTCGATCTGCGCGCGGGCCTCGTCCTCGCTGCTCCAGAGGGGCTTGCGCAGGTTGGGATCGAGGCTGATGAGCTTGCCCTGCGCCTTGGCGCGGGCGACGGCGGCGCGCGTGGCGCTGCGCACGGGCTCGTCCGTCAGGCTCAGCGTGCCGAAGTGGAAGACGCGGCAGTCGTCAACCAGCCCGGCGGCAAGCGCCTCCTGCTCGGTCAGGCGGGTGTCCGCGCCGGGCTTGCGGGCGAAGCTGAACTCCCGGTTGCCGGTGTCGTCGAGCGTGACGAAGGCCAGCGTCGTGAATACGTCGCTATCCATGACGATGCCGCGGGTGTCGATGCCGCGGCTCTCCAGCGTCCCGACAAGCAGCCTGCCGAACGCATCCGCGCCGACCTTGCCGAGCATGGCGGTGGTGCAGCCGTAGGTTTGCAGCGCGGCAAGGAAGTTGCCGGGCGCGCCGCCGGGATTGGCGGCAAGGGTCGGATAGCCCGCCTCGTCCTTCGAGGCACAGGCGAAGTCGATGAGCAACTCGCCCAGAGCAACGACGTCGAACATAAGCATACGCTCCTTTGAAAATGGTTCTGGGATGATGAGAACCGGCATGAAGCCGCCCTATCATCGACAAAGGCTTGTAAATCCTGAGGCTCCGAGTCCCAGCCCGAAGCCTTGAGGAAGGATTCACATAACCAATAGAGGCTATTTGCATAGAGATTATTTGACAGGCAGGGTGGTTCCGCCGTCGGCATAGGTGACGGGCAGGCAGATGAGCGAGGGGAGCCCCTTGAAATCGGGAGAGAGCACCATGCTCACGCAGGCCTCCGCGATGTCCGCGACGGGCTGCACGATGGTCGAGCAGACGTAGTCGAGATCGCCGAACATGCGGATGCCGTCAAAGCCGATGACCTGCACGTCCTCCGGCACGCGCAGCCCCATTTTTCGCAGGATGCCGATGATCTGATAGGCCACCGTGTCCGTGCCGCAGAACAGGCCGTCGAAGGTGAGGCGTCCGCCAACCATGTTGGCGCGCAGGAAGTTCCCGAACGAGGAGAATGGCATGCCATCGTCGAGCAGCAGGCACTCATAGGGCAGGCCCAGCTCCATGCAGCCGCTGATGAAGCCATCCTTGCGCTTGCTCGGCTCGTTGGTGAGCCGGGAGCCAATGCGCATGAACGCCACGCGCCTGCAGCCGCGTTTCTTCAGCTCATGCGCGGCCATTCTGCCGCCGGCGAAGTTGTCCGCCGCCACGCAGGGGACGGATACGCTGAAAAAGCGGTCGATGGTCACAAACGGGATGTCCTCCGGGATCTCCAGATGCGGGTTGTAGGTCAGCGCGATGACGCCGTCCGCGCGGTTCTGGCGCACCATCTGAATAAAATCCTGCTCGCGCTCCCGGTCGTACTCCGTGAAGCACAGGAGCATCTTGTAATTGCGCCGCTCCAGCGCCATGTTGATGTGATGCGTCAGCAGCGCGAAGTACGGCGTGATGGTGTTGGGCACGATGAAGGCGATGGTATTGGTTCGGTCGGTCTTGAGCGAACGCGCGCTGTTGTTGACCTGATAATTGAGCTTTTTGACCGCAGCCTCGACCTTCAGGCGGTAGCTCTCGCCCACGCTCTGGCCGTTGATAACCTTAGAAACCGTGCCCAGCGCCACGCCGGCCTCGCGGGCGACGTCGCTCATGGTCGCGGCAGTCTTTTTTTGATTGGACAAGGGATCACCTCACGATCAGCAGCAAAAGAGAAAAGCTGTATTCTTGCAGAAAGTATAGCAGTATTTCACCTGTTTGTAAAGGCATTTCATGAAATAATATGAAAATCGCATTGTAATTTCATGATTGTGCAAAAAGATGCATCGGTGCGTGTTTTGTGAAATCGGGCAAATGGTCAGACCAATTCCTCGGTTCGAGAGAAAAAGTGCTCAAAAAAATCGCGGAAATTTTCAAAATCCCCTTGACATGCTCATTGCACTGTGGTATCTTGTGCACAGACAGGTTGTGAAACGTTTCATGAAAGACCAACGCAAGCGAAAAAGGGAGGGATCCTCGTGAAAAACAGTGCCGCAGTCAAGGTACGCAGCGGCAGAAGCCTCAAGCGCAGGCTGGCGGACAACTGGCAGCTCTATCTGCTGCTGCTGGTGCCCGTCGTCATCACCATCATCTACAAGTACGGCCCGATGTACGGCATCCAGATCGCGTTCCGCGACTTCAAGCCGAGCCGTGGCATCACGGGCAGCAAGTGGGTGGGGCTCGACTGGTTCGTGCGGTTCTTCAGCTCGCCCAACTGCTGGCGCATGATTAAAAACACCGTGCTGCTGAGCCTGTACAGCCTGCTGTGGAGCTTCCCGGTGCCGATTATTCTGGCGCTGGCGCTCAATCAGCTCCGCTTCAAGGGTCTGAAGCGAACCGTGCAGACCGTGCTCTACGCGCCGCACTTCATCTCCACGATGATTATCTGCGGCATGATCCGCATCTTCCTGAGCCCGTCCGGCGGCCTCATCAACCTGCTGCTGGGCACGAACATCGACTTCCTCTCCGAGAGCAGCATGTTCCGCACGATCTACATCTCCACGGGCATCTGGCAGGAGGCCGGGTGGGGCGCCATCATCTACATGGCGACGCTCTCCACGGTGGATACCTCGCTCTACGAGGCCGCGAAGGTGGACGGCGCGTCCGTCTTCCAGCGCATCCTGCACATCGACATCCCGGAGCTGCTGCCGATGGCGATTCTCCAGCTCATCCTCAGCGCCAGCAACCTGATGAACGTCGGCTTTGAGAAGGTTTACCTGCTGCAGACGGAGCTGAACAAGGCGGCCAGCGACATCATCGCGGTCTACGTCTACGAGCAGGGCATTCTCAACGCGAAGTACAGCTATTCGACGGCCATCGGCCTGTTCAACACGCTGGTGAACATCGCGCTGCTGTTCATCGTCACCCGCATCGCCCGCAAGGTCGCGGATTACAAGTTCATTTAAGAGGGAGGGAATCGAAGATGATCGCTTCAAGAAAGCGCGGAAAGCTCGGCGGCCTGAGCGACAAGGCCAGCGATGTCGTGCTGGTGACGCTGTGCGTCATCATGCTGCTGATTGTGGCCTATCCGCTGTATTACATCCTCGTCGCGTCCTTCTCCAACCCCTACGACGTGTACGCGGGCAAGACATTCCTGCTGCCCAGCGGCTTTACCTTCGACGGCTACAAGGCGGTCTTTGCCGACGCGAACATCCTCTCCGGCTACGCCAACAGCATCGTCTACACGGTGCTGGGCACGATCTTCTCCGTGGCGATGATCTACATGGTGGCCTATCCGCTCTCCGTGTCGGAGCTTCCGGGCAAAAAGGCGCTCTCCGTCTTCTTCCTGATTACCATGTACTTCGGCGGCGGCCTCATCCCGACCTACCTCATCGTCAAGGATACCGGCCTGATGGGCACGGTATGGGCGATGTTCGTCCCCGGCGGCGTGGCCGTCTCCAACATGATTATCGCCCGCAACTTCTTTGAAAACAGCATCCCCGGCTCGCTCAAGGAGGCGGCGGAGATCGACGGCGCGAGCAAGCTGACGATTTTCTTCAAAATCATCATCCCGCTCTCCCGCCCGATCATGGCGGTCATGGTGGTCTTCAGCATGGTGGCTTACTGGAACGACTGGTTCACCGCCCTCATCTATATGAAGGGCAGCCAGGCGCCGCTGCCGCTGGTGCTGCGCAACATCCTCATCAAGAGCTCTACCTCCGCGGCACAGGCAAGCATGATCTCCGGCGGCTATGCCGAGCTGAACAAGATGACGGAGATGATCAAGTTCGCCTCCATCATCGCGGCGGCTGCGCCGATGCTGGTCATCTATCCGTTCGTGCAGAAGTACTTTGAACAAGGTTTCATGGCTGGCGCTGTCAAGGGTTAAGCGCCCCGTGGGCGCACCTGCTGCGCTTCGCCCTGCTCCTGACGGCATCGCACGGGCAAAGCCCTCCGATGCCCTGCCTGAGCAATCCGACGGCCTTGCAATTCCAAACAAGGAATTTTTGAACGACCCCCGAAACAAAGAAAGGAGCTGTACCATGAACCGAATTCTCAGAACCCTCGCTCTGTGCCTGCTGGCGCTTGCGCTGCTGGGCACCGCTTCCGCCATGGCGGAGCAGACCGATTTCACCATCATCTCCGCCATCTCCGCGCTCTCCGGCGGCTATGCGGACAACCCTGTCCTCAATGCCATGCAGGAGCAGACTGGCATCAAAATCAACTGGGACTGCATGAGTGACTCGCTCAGCGAGCAGGTCAACATCCGCATCGCGGGCAGCGACCTGCCGGACGCCTTCAACGGCGTGGGCTTCAACAACTATGACCTGCTGACCTACGGCGAGGACGGCACGTTCATCGACCTGACGCCCTACATCACGCCGGAAATCATGCCCAACCTCAGCGCCATCCTCGAGGCGCACCCGGAGATCCGCGCGGCCATCACCATGAGCAACGGCGCGATCTACGGCCTGCCCGCGGGCGAGCAGATGGGCACCGCCGGTATCGGCAAGGAGGAGGACTACTCCATCTTCACCATCCCGCAGTTCTCCATGATTAACAAGAAGTGGCTCGACGAGCTGGGCCTGCCCGTGCCGACCACGCTCGAGGAGCTGCACACCGCGCTGGTCGCCTTCAAGGAGAACGACATGAGCGCGAAGGTCTACGGCAACGCGGCTGGCAGCACCATCCCGATGAGCACCGGCTTTGATGAGTGGTGCTGGGGCCAGAACATCTTCTACGCGGGCTTCGGCTTCACCAACTGGATCAACGACGTGTGCAACGACCTTGTGCTCACCGCTGACGGCACCGTAAACTTCGTCTGCGACGACGACAACTACCGCGCTGCGCTGACCTACTTCCACGACTGGTTCGCCGAGGGCCTGATGGATAAGGAAATGTTCAGCCAGGATACCACGCAGCTGATGGCGAAGTGCGCTCAGGGCTATGTGGGCGTCTCCACCTGGTGGTACATCGAGGAGCTCATGGGCCCCTACGCTGCTGACTATGTGTTCCTGCCCGTGCTCACCGGCCCGGACGGCACCAGCAACGTCACCGTTCGTACCGGCGGCGCGATCAACGCGGGCAACCTGAGCATCACCAGCGAGTGCAAAAACCCCGAAAAGCTGCTTGCCTTCTACGATCTGTGGTATATTGGTGAGAATGTCATGCAGCTGCAGTATGGCCCCATCGATACCTACTTCACCGGCAAGGATGAGAACGGCGTGTGGCTGAGCATCACCGATGCCGAGAGCCGCGAGAAGTACGGCAAGAGCGCCGGCGAGCTGAAGGCTCAGCTTGAGGTGGCTGGCCCGAAGCTGATCCTCTCCAACTACTACAGCGACGTGTTCAAGATGGAGGATCGCGCCATCGAGCGCCTGACCGACCTGTACGACTACTGGATGCCCTTCGTCAAGGATACGACCGTCTACCCGGTGGACTGCGTGTTCACGCCGGACGAGCTGGACACCATCGACATGTACCGCACCGACTTTGAGAACGCCGTCGCCGAGCAGGAGGCGCTGTGGATCAAGGACGGCGGCCCGGACGACAAGGCTTGGGAGAAGTACATCAAGACCCTTGACCGCTGCGGCATGAACGAGCTGCTGGAGGTCTATCAGGCCGCCTACGACCGCTACGCCGAGGCGAAGTAAATCGGATATATATACGCTGTCCCCTTTCCCCTCAGGGGAGAGGGGTACAGCGGTTTTCAGGAGGATGGACAAACCATGATGAAAAACCAGACGCCGCTTTCCGCCGCGCGGGATTTTGAGCGGCAGACCTTTGCACAGATTCCGGATGGAGACCGTCCGCTGTTCCACCTCACCCCGATGGTCGGCTGGATGAACGACCCCAACGGCTTTTGCTACTACAAGGGCGAGTACCACCTGTTCTATCAGTACCACCCCTACAGCACCATCTGGGGGCCGATGCACTGGGGGCACGCGAAGAGCCGCGACCTGCTGCACTGGACGTATCTGCCCGCCGCGCTGGCCCCGGATACGGACGCGGACGCGGGCGGCTGTTTCTCCGGCTCGGCGCTGCCACTGGACGATGGTAGCCTGATGCTGATGTACACCGGCGTGCAGCCCGCGGGCACGGGCCACAAGGAGCTGCAGGCGCAGTGCGTCGCCATCGGCGACGGCGTGGACTTCACCAAGCTGGCGGAGAATCCGGTCATCGGCGCGGCGCTGCTGCCGAAGGGCTACAGCACGCACGACTTCCGCGATCCCAAGATCCTTCGCGGAAAGGACGGACGGTTTTACTGCGTCGTGGGCAACCGTCACGAGACGCGGCAGGGCGCTATTCTGCTGCTTGAAAGCGAGGATGGAAGAGGCTGGCGCTTCGTTTCGGAGCTGGATGCCAGCCGGGGCGAGCTGGGCCGCATGTGGGAATGCCCGGATTTCTTTGAGCTGGATGGACAGCAGGTGCTGCTCACCAGCCCGCAGGAGATGCAGGCCACGCCGGACGGCGTATTCCATGCGGGCTACGGCACTATCGCACTGCTGGGCGACTATGACGAGGAAAGCCACCGCTTCACCCGCCGCAGTGTGCAGCCTGTGGATGTCGGCCTCGACTTCTATGCCCCGCAGACGGTGCTCGCACCGGACGGCAGGCGCATCATGATCGGCTGGATGGAAAACTGGGAAACGCTGAATGGCGCGCCGAGGCGGCACAGGTGGTATGGCCGCATGAGCCTGCCGCGCGAGCTGAGCATCCGTGAGGGACGGCTCTGCCAGCAGCCCGTCCGGGAGATTGAAACGCTCTGGCAGGACGATGTGCGCCTGACGGGCGTGCGCCTTGCCGGGAAAACGGAGCTTGACGGCATCTGCGGACGAAAGCTCGATCTGACGGTCACGCTCCACACAGGCGAGGGCACCTGCCGCCGCTTGGAGATGCGCTTTGCAAAGAACGAGCGCTGCTTTACGGTGATCCGCTGCGCGCTTTCGCGCGGGGAGCTGGTCTTTGACCGCACCAACTGCGGCTCCACGCGGGACATCCCGCACGTGCGCTCCATCAAGGCCGGGCCGAAGGACGGCGTGATGACGCTCCGCCTGATTCTGGACGGAGAGAGCGCGGAGCTGTTCGTGAACGACGGCGAGCACGTCATCTCCTCGCTCATCGACACGCCGATGGATGCGCAGGGCATCTCCTTCTGCACGGACGGCGAGCTGACGATGGATGTGGAGAAGCACATACTGGGCTGAGCACAGACGGAGGAAGGATATGACGAGCGAGTTTGAGCGGCGCTTTGCCCGCCATCGGGACGAGCTGGAATGGCTCTTCATGGAGCTGTATGACGACCGCGACGCGCTGCATCGCTTTGAGGCGATGATGCGCGAGGCGTGGGCGTGCAGGGAGGAGGAGCTTCGCGCGCTGGACAGGGCGCGCGAGGCCAATCCGCTCTGGTATCGTGGCGCGGATATGCTGGGCATGACGATGTATGCCGATCTGTTTGCCGGGAATCTGCGCGGCGTGATGGAGCAGCTGCCGTATCTGAAGGAATTGGGCGTCACCTATCTGCACCTGATGCCGCTGCTGAAAATGCCGCATCCGCAAAACGACGGCGGCTACGCCGTGGAGGACTTCGATGCGGTCGATCCCGCGCTGGGCACGAATGAGGAGCTGATCGCGCTGACGCGGGCGCTGCGCGCCTCGGGCATCAGCCTGTGCCTTGACTTTGTGATGAACCACACGGCGGACACGCATGAATGGGCGATGCGGGCGAAGGCCGGGGATGCGCAGGCGCAGGCATACTATTTCTGCTATCCCGACAGGGCCATTCCCGACCGCTACGAGCAGACCGTGCCGCAGGTCTTCCCAAGCACCGCGCCGGGCAACTTCACATGGAACGAGGACATGCGCCGCTGGGTGTTGACGAGCTTTTATCCCTTCCAGTGGGATCTCAACTACCGCAACCCTGAGGTGCTCACCGCGATGACGCGCAGTATGCTGCATCTGGCGAACATGGGCGTGGAGGTGCTGCGCATCGACGCGGTGCCCTACATCTGGAAGGAGCTGGGCACGAGCTGCCGCAACCTTCCGCAGGTGCATACGATTGTGCGCATCATCCGCATGGTGATCGAGTGCGTTTGCCCGGCGGTCATCCTCAAGGGCGAGGTCGTGATGGCCCCGAAGGAGCTGGCGGCCTACTTCGGCACGCCGGAAAAGCCAGAGTGCCACATGCTCTACAACGTCTCCACGATGGTGAATCTGTGGAGTGCGCTGGCGGCGAGGGATGCGCGGCTGCTGCGCAGGCAGATCGACGCGCTGCTGGCGCTGGGGGAGGGCTGCTGGTTCGTCAACTATCTGCGCTGCCACGACGACATCGGCTGGGGGCTTGACGAGGATGCGGAGCGCAGCCTTGGCATCGATCCTCAGCTGCACAAGGAATACCTCTATCGCTTCTATGACGGCGAGTTTCCCGGAAGCTGGTCGGCGGGCGAGCTGTACAACTACGACCCCGCCACGCGCGACGCGCGAAGCTGCGGCACGACGGCGAGCCTGTGCGGACTGGAGAACGCACTGCGCGGGCAGGACGACGCGCAATACGACATGGCGCTCAAGAGGATTCTGCTGATGCACGGCGCGGCGATGTTCCTGCAGGGCTTCATGATGCTCAGCTCCGGCGACGAGATCGGGCAGCTTAACGGGTGGGGGTATCTGAGCGATCCCGACAGGGCGGCGGACAGCCGCAATCTCCATCGGACGCGCTTTGACTGGCAGCGCGCCGCTCTGCGCGAAAAGCAGGGAACGCCGGAATACGCCATCTGGCGGGGAATTCAGCAGCTTCGTGAGCTGCGCGCGCATCCCTGCTTTGACGCGGATGCAGCAGTCAGCACGCTGGAGAGCGGAAACCGCGCCGTGCTGGCCGTGCGCCGGGAAAAGGGAAACGAGCGGATGACGGCGCTGCTGAATTTCAGCGAGCAGGAGCAAGACGCCCTTCTGCCGGGCGGCGCATCGGCTGCGCTCAGCCCCTATGAGATGAGGATTCTTTAAGCGAGAGCGGTAAAGTCAGAAAGAAAACCGGCTGATTTCCGGAATGAATCAAGCGATGTCCCTGAGCGTTGATGGGCAAAACCCATCAACGCTGTTTCTTTGCTCGTAAACGGCATAAAAAATGGCCGCCAGCGGCGAGAAGCTCGCGGGCAGCCAGGCGGTGCACAGGGCAGGCTTCAAAGCTGCGGCCCTTTGATACTGACTTGCACTTAAAAGCTCGAATATAAGCGCGAAGCGAAGAAGGGAGTTTGAGGGATGAAATCCCTCAAGCAGGTTTGGAGCCGCAACCTGCCGCCGCCTGTGGCGGAATCAGGCAGGCGAAGGCTGGAAACCGCAAGGAGCG
>JALFHA010000054.1 GCA_022776785.1 Clostridiales bacterium
CGGTTTCCAGCCTTCGCCTGCCTGATTCCGCCACAGGCGGCGGCAGGAGAAGGCTCCAAACCTGCTTGAGGGATTTCATTCCTCAAACTCCCTTCTTCGCTTCGCGCTTATATTCGAGCTTTTAAGTGCAAGACAGTATAAGGAATCCCGCGCGTATGAGTCTTTCATTTGTATAAATCCACCTTTCTGCGAAAGGCACCAATGGGGTTATGATATTTGCACATCCATTTCGTATGTGCGAGTTCGTAATATGTGTTTGCCATAAAAAATCACCTTTCCATTCATGTAATAGTGGCTGGACACCTCTATTATACTTGGTCAGGTGATTTTTATATAACATTTTATCTCCACCCGCATAGCGGGTGGTTTCCTGTTTCGCTTCGCTCAACTGCCTGAAGGCGTAATGAGAAACGTTGAGCTGCCGCCCAAACCTGCCAAGGAACTTCGATCCGGGGCATACGCCCGTTCTCCATCGGCTTTATCCGCCGGGGAACGCACATAGTTGCATCCAAAGGATACTCCTTGTGGTTCCCGACGCTCCGTCCACCTTCATCCGCCGCAGGCGGCGGTGGACTCCGGTCCCACAGGCGGTGCCGATTACAAACCCCTTGACCCCTCCATCGCTTCGCGCTTACAAAAGCAGCCTTGAGTGTGAAATCCGCATTACCCGCTCGATCATCGCGGCGATATCCGCCTTGCCGCGCGCGCCGACGGCCTGCTCGACGACCTTGCCGCCCTTGAGCACCACCAGCGTCGGGATGCTCATCACGCCAAAGCGCTGCGCGAGGCCCGGCTCCTGATCCACGTCCACCTTGCCGACCACGGCGCGACCCTCATACTCGGCGGCCAGCTCCTCCACGGACGGCGCGATCATGCGGCACGGGCCGCACCACGTCGCAAAGAAATCCACCAGCACCGGCTTGTTCCCGGCGACGGCCTGCTCAAAGCTGGCCGCAGTAAAATGGTTCAGCATGTTCTCGTTCCTCCTGTCTGATTGAATTCCGGGCCTGCGCCCGGAAGGGATTACGCTTCCTCCTTCGCCGCGGAGCGCGTGACGGAGACGATCCTCGGCTCCCAGCGTCCTTTGGCAAAGCGCGGGTCGAGCGCGCGCATAACCAGATAGGCCAGCCCCGTGCCCGCCACGGCGCACAGCGCCATGATCAGCTCCGCGTTCAGCCCGGTCAGCGCGCGGCTGAGCAGCCAGCCGCCGCCCAGCCCGAGGCCGAAGCCCGCCAGCGGGATGAGGTACGCCGTCGCGGACATCGCCACGACGTTGGAATCGTCGATCTCCACCTCCACGACGTCGCCCTTCTCCGCCTTTCCCCGCAGGGTAATCGTATGCTTGGCGCAGTCCTCGCTGCCGCGCATACAGTTGTGGCAATCGCCGCAGGCCTCCGGCCGGTCGAACACGATCGTCAGCACATCGCCGTTCACCTGCGTCACAATTCCCTTGTTGGTCATACTGTCGTTTCCTTTCCCCGCCCCGGCGCATCTCAGGATGCACGCGGGCGCGGCGCTTTACTCAAACACCTTTTCAAAACGCTTGTAGCCCTCTGCCTCCAGCTTTTCGATCTGGTTGCGGATGTTCTTGGCCATCGGCAGGACGGTCACCGTCGCCCCCTGCTCGCGCAGCGCGCGTGCGCTTGCCAGCACCTCAATCCTGCGCTCCTTGCTCACCTTGCCTCCGATGAGGAAGGCCGTCGGCTCGCCGGGGAGCTGATAGCTGCCCTGCATGTGATCCTTGAGGATGGTGACGATGCGCTCAAAGCCGATGGAGAAGCCGCTTGCGCAGACCTCCTGCCCGCTGAACTTGCCGATCATCTTATCATAGCGGCCACCGCCCGCGATGGAGAAGCTGTAGCCGTCAATCGTCACCTCGAAGATGGGGCCGGTGTAGTAGCCCATGCCGCGCACAAGCGTCGGGTCAAAGACGATCTTCACGCCGGGGGCGAGCATCGGCGCGACGCACGCGAGGATCTCCGCGAGGTTGTTTGCCGCCCTGCGGGGCAGGAAATCCTCCGGAATCGCCGCGCAGAATTTCTCGATGCTCACGCCCTCGTGCACGCCGCGGTAGACGGCAAGGTAGCGCTCCACGATCTCGGGCGCATAGCCGTTTTGCAGCAGCTCGCGCTCGATGCCGTCAAGGCCGATCTTGTCAAATTTATCCAGCGAGATGAGCACGGAGCCCACGTCCTCCTCCGCAAAGCCCGCGGCGCGCGCCACGGCGCCCAGCAGCTCGCGGTCGTTGAGGTGGACGGTGAAGTCCGTCAGGCCGATTTCGCCGAGGATTTTGCTGATCATCTCGGATGTCGCGGAGATCAGCTCGATCTCCGCAAGGCTGCTGTCGTCTCCAAGGATGTCGATGTCGCACTGGGTGAACTGGCGGAAGCGGCCCTTCTGCGGGTTGTCCGCGCGCCAGACGTTGCCCAGCTGCATCGCCTTAAAGGGCGTAGGCAGCTTTTCGCGGTTGTTGGCGTAGTAGCGCGCCAGCGGCAGCGTCAGGTCGTAGCGCAGGCCGTTGTCGGCCAGCTCGTCGCCCTTTTCCAGCGCGCGGGTCAGCTCAGCGCCGCGCTTCATGACCTTGAAGATCAGCTTCTCGTTGTCGCCGCCCTGCTTGGAGGTCAGGTTCTCGATGTGCTCCATCACCGGCGTCTCGATCTGCATGAAGCCGTAGCGGCCGTAGGTCTCCTTAATCATGCCCAGCACATGCTCGCGCAGGCGCATGTCGGAGGGCAGCATATCGCACATGCCCTTGACCGGCGTCTTGATGAATTTCATAGTCGTCATCCCCCTTATCCTTTCTTTCCATCGGATGCAGCATCGTCCCGCGCTTGCTTCGCGCCGCCGCGCCTGCGTCCGTCATGTCGGTTTTGTCCTGCGTTTTTCCTTCGCTTTCTGCGCCTGCGCACGGCCACCGTCGTGCCGATGATCGCTACGATCAGCACGCAGGGCACCGCCGCCGCGACAGCCGCCATCTGCTTCCACGTCAGGTGGAAGACGTTAATGCTCTCGAGCATCATCAGCAGCGCGGGTGAGTAACCCGGCATGGCCTCGCCGATGTCGAATTCGTCGCTGCTCTCTCCCCAGAGGCTGGCGTTGTCCAGCCATTCCAGCTTCTCCGAGGACTCGACGGACATCACACAGTAGCTCTTCCCCAGCTCCATATCGATGCTGTGCAGCTTGGGCATGGCGGCCTGCGTAGCCGCTGTCCCGTAGAGCGTGCCATAATAGGTGAAGTAGCCTGCTCTGATGGGATCGATGGTGAGGATAAACGTCTGATCCTTGGGCAGCGTAAGCACCGTCTGGAAGCCGTGCGTTTCCACGCTGATGAGCGGCTGCTGCTCCTCGGGCACAAGATACTCCATGTATTCCTCGTTGTCGCTCCCCATCCGCACACCCTTGCCCGGCCTGATCTCAAAGAGGAAGCCGTCGTTTGTAAACAGGGAGATGCGGGCGTTGCCCATGAGCACCAGGCGCACATATCCGGTCTTGTCGGTAAAGAGCGCCTGCGGCTCGTCCTGGGAAAACATCCACGCGACGTAGACGTCCGGGGAATGCTCATGCATCAGGTTTTCCGCCATGCCGGTGGATTTGTTGAAGCTCGTCCTGCCCGTCACATACCCGACCGCCTGTGAATACGCGACGTTGGAGAGGTAATCAAGCAGGTTTTGCATGTTGCCCCTGCTCAACTCGTCGAGCAGGCCATTGTCGCTCATCATCTCCACCATCGCTTTGGAGATGTTGCCGATGCTCTTGTCCGGCCACACCCGAAGCATCACAGGCTGCATCTTTTCGGCGTAGTCCACGCTCGTGGGCAGGATGGAGAGCAGGTAGGCGGTAATCATGTGGAGTTGGTGGTTGATGTCCGTGTTGTTCCAGAAGGTCAGGCCCGTCAGCTCGTGATAGACCTCGGAGACGGCCTCCTTGCGGGCGCGGTAATCGCTGTCCGTCTCCTGTGCGGGGGTATACAGCTCCACGCCGTTGCGCCCGTAGCCCCACTCCGAGAAGGGCATCCACGGCACAGGATCGAACTTGCCCACGATGCAGAACACATTCTCATAGGGCTTGGGGTTCTTCGTCGTGCGCGGCGTGGCAAACGAGTAGACGAACACGTTTTCCTGCCTGAACTGCCCGCTCTCCATGATGCGCCCAGCCGTCAGGTTGGAGACAGCGGCCGCCCGGCTGAAGCCCGCCATCCAGATGCGCACCTCGCCTGTGGGCGCATAGTCGGCAACGTATTGAAGCAAGCGGTCATAGACCTTGCGCGAGGCGGCGTCAAAGCCCTCGTGCACATCCCCGCCGCCGATGGTCAGATTGCTCATCCACTCGTCGCGGTACCCCGCGCCGCAGATGGCCACCGCCACCAGCGTGGAGCCGTCGGAGAGCCGCTTGCAGCCCATCATCGTGGCGACGGTCTCACTGCTGGGGGTCTTGTCGTAGTCCGTCGCTACGAGGTCGCCAAAGCCTGCCTGCTCAAGGAACGAGCGGATGTGCCCGTCCTCCGGGTCGTCCCTGCGGAAGGATGAAACGGCCAGCCCGATGGACGCACAGGCGAGCCTGTGGTCATAGGAGGTGGACGGCTGCAAAAACCAGTCGTCGCAGTAGGCAAAGCTCCAGTGCCGCACCTCGGTCGAGGCGGGCGTGTAATACGCCCCGTCCAGCTCGAGCACATCGGCCTGTGCCAGCGCAAGTGATGACGCCAGCAGCAGAGCCGTCAGCAGCATGAGCGCCGCGAATGCTTTTTTCATCGTATGTGTCTCCGCCTCCGGCTTCGCCCGGCCAGGCCGGGCGTGTGGTTTACGCTGTCTGATTCGCGCTTTACCCCTGGTTTTCCTGCATCCTGCGCCATTCCTCGCGGGAAATCAGCACGGTTCGGGGCTTGGTGGGGCCCTCCGCCTCGGCAGTGATGCCGCGCTGGGTCATCTCATCCACGAGGCGTCCGGCGCGCGCATAGCCCACGCGCAGCCTGCGCTGGAGCATACTGATGGACACCTGACCGGCCTCCACAGCCATTTCGATGGCCTTGTTCAGCATTTCGTCCACAGCCTCGCCGCCAGCGGGCGCATCGCCCGCGGTGGATTTCTCCTCCTCCGCGGCGCTGTTGACCTGCTCGATGACCTCCTCGTTGTAGTCGGCGCTGTGCTGGCCGCGCACAAAATCCACAATGCGCTGCACCTCGTCGTCGGAGACGAAGCAGCCCTGCACGCGGGTCGGCTTGCCCGCGCCCTGCGGCGCGTAGAGCATGTCGCCCTTGCCCAGCAGCTTTTCCGCTCCGCCGGAGTCGAGAATCGTGCGGCTGTCGATCTGGCTGGAGACGGCGAACGCGATGCGGCTGGGGATGTTCGCCTTGATGACGCCCGTGATGACGTTGACCGACGGGCGCTGCGTGGCGATGACCAGATGGATGCCCGCAGCGCGCGCGAGCTGCGCCAGGCGGCAGATCGATTCCTCGACCTCGCCAGGGGCGACCATCATCAGGTCGGCCAGCTCGTCGATGATGACGATGATCTTGCTCATCGGCTCCTCGTCCGGGCCGATGGCGTTGTTGTAGCCGCGGATGTCGCGCACGCCCATCGACTCGAAGCGCTTGTACCGGTGCTCCATCTCCACCACGGCCCATGAGAGCGCAGCGGAGGCCTTCTTGGGGTCTGTCACCACGGGGATGAGCAGGTGCGGAATGCCGTTGTAGACGGAGAGCTCGACCACCTTCGGGTCGATGAGGATGAGCCTCACCTCGCGCGGAGACGCGCGGTAGATGATCGAGTTGATGATCGTGTTGATGCACACGGATTTGCCCGAGCCCGTCGCGCCCGCGATGAGCACATGGGGCATCTTGGCCATGTCCGCCACGACGGGTGCGCCGGAAATGCCCTTGCCCAGCGCCACCGCCGTGGGCGACTTCTCGCGCGCCATTTCCGGGCTCTCCAGCACGTCACGCAGGGAGACCATCTCGATCTTCTCATTCGGGATTTCGATACCCACGGCCGGCTTGCCGGGAATCGGCGCCTCGATGCGAACGCCGTCGGAGGCCATGTTCAGCGCGATGTCATCCACAAGGCCGACGATGCGCGACACCTTCACGCCCGGCGCGGGCTGAATCTCGTAGCGCGTGATGGCCGGGCCATGGGTCACATGCGTGAGCTTGGCCTGCACGCCGAAGCTCTCCAGCGTCTCAAGCAGCTTGCGCGCGCCCGCCTCGTCCTTGGCGCGCTGGTTCGGGTCCTGCGTGCTGCCCGAGCGGTTGAGCAGCTCCAGCGGCGGATAGGTGTAGACCTCCTCCGGTGCCTTCGGGGCCTCGTGCGCGTCCTTTTTGGGCATCACCAGCGGCGTGCCGTCCATGCGCCCGCCGCGCAGCATCACCACCGGCTGCTCGCTCTGGCGCTCCTGCGCAGCCAGCACGTTCTGCCCCTTGGGTGCGGTCAGCGCGTCGTGCGCCGCCTGCGCGGCGGCCACCTGCTCGGCAAACGACGCGGGCCTTGCGCTCTGCGGCCTCGTCGGCCAGTTGGCCGGGATGCTCGAGGGCACGGAGCCCGCCTGCGCATCGACCGCATTCTGCGCGGACGGCTCCTGCGGCGCGGCATAGCCCGCCGTCGGATTCGCGCTGAACCACTGCGTCCCGCTGACCGGCGCCGCCGTCTCCCCGCCGTCCGGGGAAACGGAATAGCTCTGCGTCTCGTCCTGTTCTTCATCCTGCGCAGCGTACTCCTGCGCATCATATTCCTGCACAGGCAGGGCATAGCCCTGCTCGCCGTAGCCCTGCGCGGGCGGCGCGGCATACCCCTGCGCGGCGTCATCCTGAGCAGGCGCACTGTCTCCGCTTGCATAGCCCGAATACACCGGCTCCGCGTTCATGCCGTACAGAAAGGCGTTCTCCGCCTCCTCTATGGTGAACTGTCCGCGCCGCCGGGATGCGCGCGGGTCGGTGCGCTCGTCGATGCCTTGCCGGTCAAACTCGTCGCTGCGCTCGATAAAGAGCTGCGCCTG
>JALFHA010000099.1 GCA_022776785.1 Clostridiales bacterium
CCTCAAGCAGGTTTGGGCGGCAGCCCAATGTTCCCTTATTGTTCAAAAGAAAAAGCAGTTTCAGAGCAGGATGCGAAGCATCCTACGATTGAAACGGGGGCTGATTCTGCAAAGCTAGATTTTAGCCGCAAAATAGTATGAGCATAAGCCAATCGGCGCCTGCCGCCCGCTGAGCGGGAAAGGGCAGGCGCCGATTTGTATGCTTATCCCACCGCCGCCAGCAGCACAAGCCCCAGCAGCGCGCACAGCAGCGCAAGGCTCAGGCAGCACAGGAACACGGCCTGCGTCACATCCCCGGCGACGGGCGCGTGGCCGTCCGCGTCGCCCTCGTCAAGGCTGAGGATGCTCATCAGCCGCTCCTTTGCGCGCCTGCCCTCCGTGCGGAAGGGACTGCGTCCCGCCAGCGGGGCGCACAGCAGCAGCAGCGCGCGCAGCACCGCGTCCGACGGGCGCAGCAGCAGCGTGACGGCGCGCACCGCAGGCTCGTTTTCCGGGCAGAGCGCGCGCAGCGCTGCATATGCCCACACCAGCGCGACGGACAGGCGCAGCGGCGCGCCCAGCGCGCACAGCAGCAGCGGGGCGGCACCGTCGCAGACGAAGGACGGGGCGAGGACGGCGCAGGTCTCGCGCACGCGCGCCTCATAGGCGGCGGTATCGTGCGCCAGCGCGCCGGAATCGAGCTCGCGCTTGACGGCGGCGCTTGGCGGCAGCAGGGCAAGTGCGCTGAGCGCGGGGGCGCAGAGCGCAGCCTGCACAGCAGCCGGGAGCGCCCCGGCGAACGCGCCCGCGGCCAGCGTCACAAGGAGCAGCAGCCCCAGCGGCAGGCGCGCGTCGGGCGTGCCGCCCTTTTGCGCAAGGGAATGCGCAAGGCGGGCGTGGAGCGCGCGCGGGATGCGGGAGAGGGCGTCCGACGCGCCGGGCAGCGGCAGGTGCAGCGCAAAGGCCAGCGCGAGAGACAGCGCGGGGATGAGGGCGTAGGTGAGCTTCACGGGCGGGCCTCCTTTATACAATCACCGGCGCGGTGGAGAAGTCACGCCCGGTCTGGCGCAGGGCGGGACTTTTGCAGCCGAGGCTCCACAGGTCCTGCGCGGCGACGTCCAGCGCGATGAGCGGGTCATCGGCGCGGCGCAGCGCCTTGGCAACGAGCGGCAGCGTCCCCTGCCGCTTGATGGCGGCGAGCAGCGGCTGCGCGTCGCGGCGGAAGCCCAGCACCCGCGCGCAGGCGGGCTCGGTATGCCGCTCGGCAAACTCGCGTGTCACGCCCAGCAGCGCCATGGCGCAGATGCGCGAAAGGCGGGCATAGGTATAGCGCTTGCTCTTGACGGAGAGGATGAGCGCATCGCGGGTGTGCACGCGCCCGGCGGCCGCGGCGAAGGCGTACTCCAGCCCCTCGCCCATGCCGCTGAGCTGCGCGAGCGTTTCGGTCGGCGCGGTGCGCAGGCGGTAGAGCAGCGCCTGCGTCAGCGCCTCAGGCTCGTGGATGTCGCCGCACGCCTCCGCCTCGGCAAAGCGCTCGGGGCGGGGCAGCGCGGCCAGCGCAGCCCGCGCTTCACCCCGTTCGAGCGCGGCGCGCACGGCGCTGGCGCTGGAAAGCGCGCCGAGCGTCTCATCGTGGTAGCCTGCGCCCTCGCGGGGGATGGGCACGGGCGTGACGCCCTCGGGCATGGCGCGCAGGTATTCCATCGCCAGCGCGGCGTTGGGCAGGGCCATCGCCTCGGCCAGACCGGGGCGCGCAAGCGCCTGCTGTGCGGCCAGCGCCCGGGCACGAGGATAGGAAAGCCCGCTGCCCAGCCCCGCGCGCAGCGCCGCGCGGAAGGCGGGCGGCTCGCTTTGCAGCACCTGTGCCGCATCGGTGAGGAAGGCCAGCGCCTCCGGCTCGCAGCCGAAGGACCAGTGCGTCACCACGCCCAGCCCGGCAAGCAGCCGCGCGCCGCCCGCGGCAAATTCTGGCGCGGGCGCGCAGGCAAAGCGCACCGGCAGCTCGAGCACGAGGTCTGCGCCGCACTCGAGCGCCGCGCGGGCGCGCGTCCATTTGTCGTGCCGGGCGAATGCCCCGCGCTGGGTGAGCGCCCCGCTCATCACGCACACGGCGTAATCCGCCCCGGCGGCCTCCCGCGCGCGCGCGAGGTGCAGCGCGTGGCCGCGGTGGAACGGGTTGTATTCGCAGACGATGCCGACAACGCGCATAAGCGCCTCCTTTTGGCGGGAGTTAGCAACAAAATATCCCCCGTCGCCTTTTCAAATCCGCAAAAATGCGGTATAATCATCCTGTATCTGTTTGTATACCCAAGGGCCTATCCCCCCGATAAGCCTATTATAACACGCCAAGGAGGATTTACAAATGTCTGTCATCGACAAAATCAGGGCAAAAGCGGCCGCAGACGTCAAGCACGTCGTGCTGGCCGAGGGCACCGAGCCGCGCACCGTGCAGGCTGCGGAGAAGATCGTGAAGCTGGGTCTGGCCAAGATCACGCTGGTGGGCGCGAAGGCTGAGATCGAGGCGAAGGCCGCCGAGCTGGGCGTTGATCTGACCGGCGTGAATATCGCCGATCCGGCGACGAGCGAGAAGACCGCGGGCTATGCCGAGCAGCTCTTCCGCATCCGCGAGAAGAAGGGCATGACGCTTGAGAAGGCCACCGAGCTCTGCCTGAAGAACACCCTGTTCTACGGCACGATGATGCTCAAGATGGACGACGCCGACGCGCTGGTCGCGGGCGCCATCAACACCACCGGCGATGTGCTGCGCCCGGCGCTGCAGATCATCAAGGGCGCGCCCGGCATCAAGACCGTGTCCTCCTGCTTCCTGATGGAGGTGCAGGACAAGAAGTACGGCGACGACGGCGTGCTGGTTTTCGGCGACTGCGCCGTGAACATCGACCCGACCAGCGAGCAGCTGGCCGACATCGCCATCGCCTCCGCGCAGACGGGCAAGGCGCTGCTGGGCATGGAGCCCCGCGTGGCGATGCTCTCCTTCTCCACCAAGGGCAGCGCCAAGCATGAGAACGTGGACAAGGTGTCCGCCGCGGTGAAGCTGGTGCACGAGCAGGCTCCTGAGCTCAACGTGGACGGCGAGATGCAGGCCGACGCCGCGCTGGTTGCCTCCGTGGGCGATCTCAAGTGCCCGGGCAGCCCGGTCGCCGGCAAGGCGAACGTGCTCGTCTTCCCGGATCTGCAGGCCGGCAACATCGGCTACAAGCTGGTGCAGCGTCTGGGCGACGCAAAGGCCATCGGCCCGGTCATTCAGGGTCTGGCCAAGCCGGTCAACGATCTGTCCCGCGGCTGTTCCGTTGAGGACATCGTGGACGTGGTCGCCATCGCGGCCGTCAAGGCGCAGGCGTAAGCGCTGCTGCACAATCAAGACAACATACGGAGGTCAACACCCATGAAGATTCTGGTCATCAACGCCGGTTCCTCCTCCCTCAAGTATCAGCTCATCGACATGGACGACGAGTCCGTCAAGGCGAAGGGTCTGGTGGAGCGCATCGGCATCGAGGGCACCCACTTCAAGCAGAACGTGCTGGGCACGGACAAGGTCATCGAGTTCACCCGCAACATGGCCGACCACACCGAGGCCATCTCCGCCGTCCTCTCCGCGCTGACGGACAAGGACAACGGCGCCATCGCCTCCCTCGACGAGATCGGCGCGTGCGGCCACCGCGTCCTCCACGGCGGCGAGACCTTCAAGGGCTCCGTGCTGGTGACGGAGGAGACGATGAAGGCCATCGAGGAGCTCGTGCCCCTCGGACCGCTGCATCAGCCGGCGAACATCGCGGGCATCAAGGCCTGCCAGGCCGTCATGCCCACCAAGCCGAACGTCGCTGTGTTCGACACCGCCTTCCACCAGACCATGCCGCCCAAGGCGTTCCTCTACGGCGTGCCCTACGAGTACTACAAGACGCTCAAGGTTCGCCGCTACGGCTTCCACGGCACCAGCCACCGCTTCATCGCGGGCGAGGCGCCCAAGTACCTCGGTAAGAAGCCTGAGGACTGCAAGCTCATCATCTGCCACCTGGGCAACGGCTCCTCCCTGAGCGCCATCGTAAGCGGCAAGGTTGTCGATACCTCGATGGGCCTCACGCCGCTTGAGGGCGTGCTGATGGGCACCCGCTCCGGCGACGTCGATCCGGCCGTGCTCGAGTACATCATGGACAACACCGGCATGGACATCCACCAGATGCTCAACTGCCTGAACAAGAAGTCCGGCTTCGCGGGCCTGTCCTGCTCCAGCGACATGCGCGACGTGAAGGCTGCCGCTGCCAATGGCGATGAGCAGGCCAAGGCCGCCATCGACGTCTGGTGCTACCGCATCCAGAAGTACATCGGCGCCTACAACGTCGCCGTCGGCGGCGCGGACGCCATCGTCTTCACCGCGGGCATCGGCGAGAATGACACCGCCGCCTGCGCCGACGTCATCGCCGGCCTCGGCTTCATGGGCGTGAAGATCGATCCCGAGAAGAACAAGCGCGGCTTCGCCGGCATCATCAGCACGGACGACTCCACCATCAAGGTGCTGCGCATCCCCACCAACGAGGAGCTGCCCATCGCCCGCGACACGCTGGAGATCGTCTCCGCGCTGTAAGCGCCCCATCAGACGCGATTGTGCGGGGAGGGCGCGGCTCTCCCCGCCTTTCCAGAAAAATACAGGTTGACAAGCCGCGAAATTCTGCGTATAATATGGAACGGTCAACTTTGAGGTGAAACGATGAAGCTGGACATCACCAAGGGTATTCAGAAGAAGGGCGCTGAGGTCGCCTTTGATCTGCTCGAGCCCTGGGGCGAGGATACCTGGAACGGCGATACGATAGCGTATGTCCGTCCCGTTTCCTTTTCCGGCGCTTATATGCTCGCCGACGAGACCGTCATCGTGCGCGGAATTGCCCGCGCAAGAATCGAGTCTCCCTGCGCAAGGTGCCTTGCGCCCGCGTTCACGGACGTGACCGCCGAGGTGGACGAGGCCTTCCTGCGCGACAGGGGCGAGGAGCGGGAGCCCGGGGACGACCAGTATCGCTATACAGGCCATGTGCTGGAGCTTGACGAGGCGGTGCGCACAGCGCTGCTTCTGGAGCTGCCCTCGCGCATCCTCTGCCGTGAGGATTGCCGCGGGCTGTGCCCCCGGTGCGGCCAGAACCTGAACATCAACGAGTGTTCGTGCCAGAAGGATCAACCCCGAAGGAATCCTTTTTCGGCATTAGCATCTTTGCTGAACGAGGATGAGGAGGTGTAAACAATGGCTCTTCCGAAAGGGAAAATTTCAAAGTCCCGCGGCCGTATGCGCCGTGCGAACTGGAAGCTGTCCGCGCCCGGCATCGTCAAGTGCCCGCGCTGCCAGCAGATGAAGCTCGCCCATCGTATCTGCAAGCACTGCGGCTACTACGATGGCAGGCAGGTCATCAACATGGAAGCTGAGACCGCTTCCGAGAAGTAAGATGCTTCAGAGAATCCCCGGCAGATGTGTTGGGGATTTTTTTTGACCGATCAAAAACTGCTGCCGCGCGGTCGGCGGCGGGAGGGGCTTCCCGGCTCTGAACGCAGCACAACAGAGGAAGGAAGGGTATCGCCTATGCCGCATCAGGCTGAACGATGGAGCCGGGCGCTTGGCGCCTGCGCGCTGGCGCTCTTTGTGCTGCTGATGGCCGCGCTGGTAGCCTGCGCGCTGACGATGACCGCTATTCATGGGCTGGATGGGCCGTATGAGGATTCCATCCGCTTCGTCCGCGACGCGCTCCCGGCCAACCTCCTGCTGACGGGCGCGGCGCTCCTCTCGCTGGTGCTGGGGCGCGCGCTGCTGGAGCGCTTCGCGCGCGTGCATCTGTCCGCGATTTTGATGGGGCTTTGGGGTGCGGCGGCGATCATATGGGTGCTGGGCATCGGGCTTGTGTCGGAGACGGACTGCGGCGCGCTCATCATGACGGCCAGAAGGTTCGCACAGGGCGATTATGCGCTGCTCTCTTGGGGGTATTACAGGGGCTGTCCCTTCCAACTGGGCATGGTGCTGCTGCTGGAGGGGCTGCAAAGGCTGTTCCCCGGCGGGAACATCGACCTGATGATGCAGCTCATCAATACGGTGATGAGCGTGCTGACGATGGGCGTCGTCTGCGCGCTGGCGCAGCGGATGGAGGGGAGCGCCAGCGCGAGCCGTGCCTGTGCGCTGCTGCTGGCGCTCTTCCTGCCGTTTCTGCTCTACAACGTGTACGTCTATGGCACGGTGCTCATGACGCTGATGCTCTGCGTCTCCCTGCTGTGCTTCTCCTGCTATGTGCGCACGCGCAGGGCGCGTTATGGCGCGGCCATGGCGCTGGCGCTGGCCGTCGGCTATGTCGCCAAGCCCAACATCCTGATCGCCGTTGTGGCCCTGCTGATCTGCGCAGCGCTCGACGCGCTCAGGGAGCGGAGGCTGGGGGCCCTGCTGTTCGTGGGGCTGGGTCTTGTGCTGGGGCTGCTGATGATGAAGCTGGTCATCTGGCAGTACGAGCTCAGAAGCGGCGTGAGGCTGGAGCCCAACGTCTGCCGCCTGACGTGGCTGGTGATGGGGCTGTCGGACAGGGGCATCGAGGGCGTGTGCCCCGGCTGGTACAACGGCTATGTCGGCGAGTTCTTCGATATCGACATCACGCCCGAGGCGCAGAAGGCCGTCGTGCTCGCCGATTTGAAGGCGCGCATCCCGGAGCTGCTGGACAATCCCGCCTATACGGCGGCATACCTGCGGGACAAGTGCCTGAGCCAGTGGATTGAGCCGGGCTACAGCACGATGAGCTACGGCGACCGCTGCGATTGGCAGGGCAGGTTTAACGGCGTGGCCGCGCTCGTCTATCGGGAGGACAGCCCCGTGCGCGCCGCGCTGGAGGCGTATATGAACGTCTGTCAGCAGGCGCTGTATGTGCTGGCGCTCACCGGCGGCCTCCGCCTGCTGCGCCGGGGGACGGGCACGGATATGCTGGCGCTGCCGGTGACGGTGCTGGGCGGCTTCCTGTTCCACCTGCTCTTTGAGGCCAAGTCGCAGTACATCTACCCCTATGCCGTGCTGCTGATGCCGATGGCGGCGGTCGGGCTGGAGGCCGTCGCGCGCGGCTGCGCGGGGCTGGCTCGGCGGCTGGAACACAGGCATGAAACAGAGGCATGAATAACGCGCCGCCGGCGGGAGACGAAATCCGCCGGCGGCGCGCTTGTCTTGATGAAAATTAGTCTCTATACCGGATGCGGCGGCGTGAAGCAGCGCGCCTGTGCGCCCCCAAAAAAACGCCTGTGGGGGCTTGACGTGTTGCTGGAAAGACGATATAATCAACGAGCTTTATAAATCACATTGATAAATTTGCGGGAAGGTGATCGCATGGCCCAGACGGGTGACCCCCGCCTTGCGGAGCACATCGACAGCCTGCGCGGGGCGCTACTTGCCCGCGGCCGGGCGACGCGCGCGGAGCTGGCGGCGGATACAGGGCTGAGCACGATGACGGTGGGCAAGTTGCTCTCGGCGATGGAGCTGCGCGGCGAGGTCAGCCAGGATGAAACCGTGAAGGCCGCAAGCGGGCGGCCCTCCGTGGTGGCGCGCTATCGGGGGGAGTATGCGCACTTTGCGACGGTCACGGTCTGCCAGCGGGAGGGGCGGAGCGTTTTCGCGTTCAGCGTATACAATCTCTTTGGCGAACGCGTCCACAGGAGCGAGCAGGCGGTTGACGATGTGAGACAGGAGAGCTTCGACACGTTCTTTGAGCAATCGGCGGCGCGGGGGGAGCGCGTCAGGCTGGCGGTATTCGCGCTGCCGGGCGAGATTCGGGGGGACAGCCTGTACATCAGCGACTTTGAGGGGCTGATGTACGGGGGCTTTCTGCCCCGCATCCGCGCGCGCTGGGGCGTGGAGACGCTGTTTGAAAACGACGTCAACGCGGCGGTCTTTGGCCACCCCTTTGAGCGGAGGGGCGAGGAGTCCGTTCACGCGGGGGTGTACTTCCCGCGGCGGTTTTGCCCGGGCGCGGGGCTGGTGATCGGGGAGAGAATCCTGCACGGCCATGGCAGCTTCGCGGGCGAGGTGACGTTTATCCACGGGCCGCAGGCGTGGGCGGCGCTCGACTACGGGGACACGGAGCGCGTGGTGCGGATGATTTCAGAGCTGCTGACGGCGGTGGGCTGCACGGTCGCCCCGCAGAGCACGGTGCTCTACGGCGATTTTCTGACGGAGGAGCTGGTGCGTGCGCTGGAGCAGCGCCTGCGCGAGCGCTTCTGCGGGCAGTTCGATATGCGCCTGACAGGGGAGCGGGACATCGCGCCGGATATGGAGCGCGGCGCGCGCTGCCTGGGGCTGCGCAAAATGCGCGAGCTGCTGCGGCGGATGGATTGAATGCAGGAATATCTTGACTTTTTCCTCCTGCGGACGTATATTGGAGGGCGCTGCAGGGGCGGGTGCTCCGCAGCGCAGTAATGGAAAAGGGTGGAGAATATGGGCAACTCACAGGTAAGGCGAGAGATGAAGCGCCGGGCACGGGAGAACGTGAAACGGCATTATTTCCTTTTCGTCTTTATCTGCCTGATTGCTGCGGCAATCGGCACGCAGTTCCGCAGCGAGCTGAGATTTTTGAACCTCGACAGCGCGCAGATTGACACGGTGCGGGGCTTTCTGGCCTCCTTTGGGCGCGAGGGCTTTGAGGCGGACAGCCGCGGCGTGCTTGCCATGGCCGTCAGCCGCCTGACGAGCGGCACGCTGGCGGGCATTGTGGACGAAACGATTCGCTCGCTGGCGGGCTCCAACGAGCTGCTGGTCTCGCTGGGCATCCTGATGAGCAGCGTGCTGTTTGCGGCGGCGTGCATTTTCTTTGTCGATCCGTTCGCCGTGGCGATGCGCCGCCCGTTCATGGAGGGGCGCGTGTATGATCGCGTGGGCCTGCACAGGCTGGCGTTCCCGCATCAGGTGCGCCGCTGGGTGCATGTGGCGCTGGCGATGCTGCGCATGAATATGCAGCATCTGCTCTGGGCGCTGACGGTCGTCGGCGGCTTCATCAAGAGGTATTCCTACGCGATGGTGCCCTTCATCCTCGCGGAGAACCCGGGCCTGACCGGCAAGGAGGCGATTCTGCTCTCCCGCCGGATGATGAACGGCCACAAGTGGGAACTGTTTACGCTGGATGTGACGATGCTCGGCTGGAAGCTGCTGGCCGTTTTCACGCTGGGCCTGTCGGATGTGTTCTTTGGCAGCAGCTACCGCATGGCGGTCTATGCCGAATTCTACACTGTGCGCCGTCAGGAGGCGCTTGCCTCCGGGCTGGAGGGCGCGCAGGCGCTGTGCGACACCTACCTGTACGAGCGTGCGGATGAGGAAAGGCTGGCGCAGGCGTATCCCGAGCGGCAGCGGGAGATCGTCGTCCCCAAGCGCACGTACAGAAACGGCGTGGAGCGCTTCTTCTGCGAGACGTTTGGCGTGACCCTCTGGCCGAATGAGCAGGACATGGAGATCGAGCGCGCGCATATTCGCGTGTTGCATGGCCGGTATACGGCGCAGTGCGCCGCGGGCGAGGCGTATCCGCTGCGGCTGTGCCCGCTGCCCGTCGTGGAAAAGAAGCAGCGCGAGCCGCTGCTCTACTCCCGCAAATACTCCATCTTCTCGCTCATCCTGATCTTCTTCACCTTCTCGATGGTCGGCTGGATGTGGGAGGTTGGGCTGCACCTGCTGGAGCACGGCACGTTCGTCAACCGCGGCGTGCTGCACGGCCCGTGGCTGCCCATCTACGGCACGGGCGGCGTGCTGACGCTGGTGGCGCTGTACAAGGCGAGAAAAAAGCCCGCGCTCGAGTTCGTGCTGACGATGGTGCTCTGCGGCGTGGTGGAATACCTGACGGCCTACTACCTCGAGCTCACACACGATGGCGCGCGCTGGTGGGACTACGGCGGATACTTCCTCAACCTGCACGGGCGCATCTGCGCGGAGGGGCTGCTGGTGTTCGGCCTGGGCGGCATGGCGGCGGTCTACGCCATCGCGCCGCAGCTGGATAACCTCTTCCGCCGCATGAACCGCGGCGTGCTGGTCGCCGTGTGCGCGGTGCTGCTGGCGCTCTTTGCTGCGGACGAGGTGTACTCGAGCGCACACCCGAACACGGGCGCGGGCATCACGAGCATCGAGTCCGGCGCGCCGCAGGAGGCTTCGGAGGCCGGAAACGATCTGGCCGCGGCGCTTGAAATGGAGGTGAGCCTGTCGTGACGCTTGCCATCCTGCTGGGCGTCTATACCCTGATGAATGCCTATATCATGCTGCGCACGGGGCTGTTTGTGCGCCGCAATCTGCCGGGCAGGCGCGGGCGGCTGGCCGCCGGGCTCGCCGTGCTGCTTTTCGGCGCGCTGGCGGCGGCGCTGCCCATCGCCTTTTTCCTCGAACGGGGCGGCCTGCACAAGGCGCTGCTGACGGTGGGCAATGCCTTTCAGGGCTTCACGGTGCTGCTGCTGTTCGCCTACGTCGTGCTGGAAATCGTCTGCCTGCTGGCGAGGCTTGTCCCTGCGGGGCGCAAACTGGTGCGCGCGCATGGCCCGCGCAAGCTGGCGCTGGGCGCGGCGGTGTGGGCTGTCTGCCTGGTGACCTGCATCTGCGGCACGGTGCATTCCTCGACGCTGACGGTCAAGCGCTATGACGTTCAGGTCGCTAAGCCCTGCGAGAGTACGGATAGCCTGCGCGTGGCGCTGGTGGCCGACCTGCATCTGGGCAACAGCATCGGGGCAAGGCGCGTGCAGAATATGGTACGCGTCATCAACGAGCAGGATGCCGATCTGGTGCTCATCGCCGGGGATATCTTCGACAATTCCGTGACCGAGATGGACGATCCCGAGGCCGTCAAAGAAGCGCTGCGCTCGATTGAGAGCCGTCTGGGCGTGTACGGCTGCTGGGGCAACCACGACGTGCGCGGGCGGCTGTTTAGCGGCTTCACGACGGATGCGCCGGGTACCTGCGTGCGCGGGCAGGAGATGGACGACTTCATGGTCGAAAGCGGCGTGACGATGCTCGCAGACGAGGCCGTGCTGGTGGACGGCGCCTTCTGGCTCGTGGGCCGAAAGGATTACAGCAACGACGGCGCGGGCGGGAGAAGCCGCGAAGCGCTGGAGACGCTGCTCTCGCCGCTTGACATGAGCCTGCCGGTGCTGGTGATGGATCATCAGCCGCGCTTTTTGCAGGAGAACGCTGATGCGGGCGTGGATGTCCTCTTTTCCGGGCACACGCACGACGGGCAGACCTTCCCCATCAGCCTCGTGATGAATCGCGAATGGGAGAAGCCGAGCGGGATGCTCGTCAAGGGGAGCATGGCGAGCATCGTGACCAGCGGCGTGGGCATCTATGGCCCGGATATGCGCGTGGGCACGGATGCCGACGTGACGGTGGTGGAACTCTCGTTTGCGAATCAGTGACGGGCACACGCGCGAAGCGAAGAAGGGGTCAAGGGGTTCGGAATCGGCGCCGCCTGTGGCGGATGAAGCCGATGGAGAACGGGCGAATAGCCCCGGACTGAAGTCCCTTGCGGGGGTTGGGGCAGTGCCCCACGCAGGTTTTAGGGACTGGAGCCCGCCGCCGCCTGTGGCGGAATCAGGCGGGCGGAACGTCGGGAATCGCAAGGAGCACCTTTAGTGCGACTATGCGAGTTCCCCGGGTCGGCAGCCCTAACGTATCCCAATCACTGAAAATGGTAGTCTCATACTGTCTTGCACTTAAAAACTCGAATATAAGCGCGAAGCGAAGAAGGGAGTTTGAGGGATGAAATCCCTCAAGCAGGTTTGGAGCCGCAACCTGCCGCCGCCTGTGGCGGAATCAGGCAGGCGAAGGCTGGAAACCGCAAGGAGCGCCTTTGGCGCGACT
>JALFHA010000059.1 GCA_022776785.1 Clostridiales bacterium
CGGTTTCCAGCCTTCGCCTGCCTGATTCCGCCACAGGCGGCGGCAGGAGAAGGCTCCAAACCTGCTTGAGGGATTTCATTCCTCAAACTCCCTTCTTCGCTTCGCGCTTATATTCGAGCTTTTAAGTGCAAGACAGTATAACGGCATCAAACGGAAAGACCGGCAGGCCATTTTCGCCCGTCAGGATCGCCTCGGGCCAGTTCTCCTGCGCATAGCGCACGCGGACGCTGCGCCCGCCACTGGCCAGCGTCAGCACCAGCTGCTCGCCCTCGCAGCGCACGTCCATCAGCTCCGTTCCCTCGACAGTCAGCGAGGAAAGCACATTCTCCGGCACGCGCAGACCGCCTCCGGTGTGCTCAAAGCGCAGGATCAGCCGTTCCCCCTCGAGAGCAGCGCCGGTCAAGCGTGGCGCGTCGGCCAGCACATCCATGCCGTAAGCGTGGCGCAGCGTGGTCGCCGCCAGACGCTCGCCGGGCGTGCGCTTGTCCGTGGGGTGCACATTATCGCGCTCGCCGCAGTCGAGCAGGCAGGTCAGCGCCGCGTTGGGCGTGATGTCGATGACCTGCTGCTGCGCCGCGCGGATGGCGGGCCAATCCTCGGCGGAGGGCTCCGCACCGAAGCGCGGGAGCTGTGCCGCCACGAAGAAGGCCGACTCATCCTCAAACAGCGCCCGCCACTGCGCAATCAGCGCCGTCAGGAGCGACGCGTAGCCGGGCGCGCGGGCAGGCGTCGAGTCCTGCTCGCCCTGATAGAACAGGAAGCCGCGCAGCGTGTACGGCGCGACGCGCGTAAGCATCGTCTCGAACGGCCCGGCGGGGCGGCGCAGCATCGTGCGCCCCCACGGCGGCGGCCACGGGAAGTCTCCGATGCGAGCCGTGATCTGTGCAAAGGGGATGTCCGGGTTCTCCGCCTTAAGCACGGCGGAGGCGGCATTCCAACCGTCCACCTCGCGTTGATAGGCTTCGCTCTCCCGCGCAAACTGCTCGTCCGTCTTTCCCGCGACGCGCACCTCGAACTCCGTGAGGTATGCCCGCCCCTCCGGGAAACCGGAAAGCGTCTCCTCGCTCATCCAGCAGCTGGCGGACGTGCCGCCGATGCAGCAGATGATCATGCCCACAGCGACGTCAAGACGCTGCGCCATCCAGCGTGCCGCATAGAAGGAAATCGCCGATACTTCCGCGCACGCGCCCGGCGCAAGCGGCGTCCACGCGCGATTCCGTTCCAGCGTCTCCGCCTGCCCGACGGTCGCAGCCTGAGGCACCTCGTAAAAGCGCACGCGGCTGTCGCGCATCACGTCGGCCTCATCATAGTGCCGCTCGTCGCGCAGGCGAAACTCCATGTTCGACTGCCCGCCGCACAGCCACACCTCGCCGACCATCACGTCGCCGAGGGCCACGCTTTCCTCCCCGCACCGCGCGGTCAGCGTGTACGGCCCGCCCGCCGTCATCGGCGGCAGGTGCGCAAGGAAGCGCCCGCCCTCGCACGCCGCCGTGACGCTGTGCTGCGCAAGCGTGATTTCCACAGGACCGTCCGCCTCGCCAAAGACGGCGATGGGCTTGCCCTGCTGGAGCACCATGTGCTCGCCAAAAACCGCCGCAAGGCGCAGCATATTATCCCCTCTTTCCGCGCAGGTAGGCCAGATTCCTGTCGATGAACGCACAGCGCTGCTTCACGCAGTCCACGCTGCGCAGCGGGTCGGCCGGGGTGTTAAAGACGTAATCGACCAGCCTGTCCACCGTCGTCGTCGCGACATGCAGGCGCGTGTCGCTGGAGGCGTAGTAGATGTAGACCTGCCCGTCCGGAGCGGCAATCGCGCCGTTGGTGAAGACCACGTTGCCCACGTCGCCCACGCGCTCGCCGCCCATCGAGGCGATGAGGTAGCCGCCCGGCTCCGCGATCACGCGCGCAGGATCATCGAGCGCCGTCGCGAACGCGTAGATCACATAGCGCAGCCCCGTCTGCGCGTCTTCATCCCCCTCCATGACAATGTCGCAGTCCGCCCACCTTTGCTCCCATGCGGTCTGATTCTCCGCAAGCGCACCTGCAAAGTCCCAGCCTGGCTCCACGTCCAGCTGGAGCAGGGGATCCACGTCGCGGCTGGAAGTCAGCCGGATGGCAAGTTCCAAGGCGATGGGACCATGGGAAGCGTCACCGGTACAGCGCACTCCCACGCCGTCACCGGTATCCGGGACAAAAGCGGGTGTCGAAAAGCCCTCTGTGCGGCAGGAGATCGTCTGAACCAGCGCCAGCTTTGTGTGCTTTGTCTCATATCGGGCGGTGAACCCGTCATTGATCTCCGCACCGGA
>JALFHA010000118.1 GCA_022776785.1 Clostridiales bacterium
GTACTTTTCGACGATCTCCCCCGCCGCCCTGTGCAGGCTCCGCGCGCGGCTGTAGTATCCAAGCCCCTCCCAGATCTTGAGCAGCTCCTGCTCGTCGGCCGAGGCCAGCGCCTCCGCCGTCGGATAGCGCGCCAAAAACCGCTCATAATAGGAAACAACCGTCTCTGCTCGCGTCTGCTGGAGCATGATCTCCGAAATCCATATCCTGTACGGGTCGCGCGTCTCCCTCCACGGGAGCGCCCTGTGCCCGCTGTCGTACCAGTCGATGACTGACCGCGTAAAGCTTTGCGTGTCCATATCGCCCTCCATGCGGCTCATTTTACCATAAAACAGGCGGTGTTTCCAGTTTTTCATCAAAAGGCGGCGAAACTTCATAAAATTTCAAGCTTCAAGCCGAACTGACGGAATAATTTTGAATTTTCGGGAAAAAATCGTCAATGCGGAAGAATTCAGGCATCGCTTCCGCTTGCCTGTTTGGCGCAAGTCGCGTATATTATATCTTGCTTTAGCACTCACCCACAAAGAGTGCTAACAATCCGCAGATAAGACGAAGGAGGTCTTTACCATGAATTTGAAACCCCTCTTTGATCGCGTTGTGATTAAGGACGCGGAAATGGAAGAAACCACCAAGGGCGGCCTGATCCTCACCTCCAGCGCAAAGGAGAAGCCCCAGTACGCTTACGTCATCGCTGTCGGCCCGGGCGGCGTGGTGGACGGCAAGGACGTCACCATGCAGGTCAAGGAAGGCCAGAAGGTCGTCTACTCCAAGTACGCCGGCACCGAGATCAAGCTCGACGGCGAGGAGGTCAAGATCATCCGCCAGAGCGACATTCTCGCCATCGTCGAGTAAGCCGCCTGCGCAGGCCGCTGGCTTTTCACGCCCCGCGCCATGCGTGCGGGCGCATCCCTGACTTAAAAATGAAACCGGAGGAATTGTTATGGCTAAGCAGATCATTTTCGGCGAGGAGGCTCGCCGCTCGCTCGAGCGCGGCATCAACGCGCTGGCGAATACCGTCAAGATCACCCTGGGCCCCAAGGGCCGCAACGTCGTGCTCGACAAGAAGTACGGCGCGCCGCTCATCACCAACGACGGCGTGACCATCGCCAAGGAGATCGAGCTGGAGGATGCCTTTGAGAACATGGGCGCGCAGCTCGTCAAGGAGGTTGCCACCAAGACCAACGACGTCGCCGGTGACGGCACTACCACCGCCACCCTGCTGGCGCAGGCGATCATCCGCGAGGGCCTCAAGAACCTCGCCGCCGGCGCGAACCCGATGGTGCTGCGTAGCGGCATTGAGGCCGCGACCGCCGCGGCTGTGGAGGGCCTCAAGGAGCTGTCCGTGCCTGTGAACGACAATCAGGCCATCGAGAACGTCGCCGCGAACTCCGCTGCGGACGCGAACATCGGCAAGCTGGTCGCCGAGGCGATGCAGAAGGTCGGCAAGGACGGCGTCATCACCGTCGAGGAGAGCAAGACCATGCAGACCAACCTGAACCTGGTTGAAGGCATGCAGTTTGACCGCGGCTACGTCTCCGCCTACATGGCGACGGACACCGACAAGATGGAGGCCGTGCTCGACAACCCCTACATCCTCATCACCGATAAGAAGATCAGCAACATTCAGGAGATCCTGCCGCTGCTCGAGCAGGTGGTGCAGTCCGGCCGCAAGCTGCTCATCATCGCCGACGACATCGAGGGCGAGGCGATGGCGACGCTGGTCGTCAACAAGCTGCGCGGCACCTTCACCTGTGTGGCCGTCAAGGCGCCGGGCTTCGGTGACCGCCGCAAGGCCATGCTGCAGGACATCGCGATCCTGACCGGCGGCCAGGTGATCTCCGAGGAGCTGGGCTACGACCTCAAGTCCGCAACCATGGATATGCTGGGCTCCGCCCGTCAGGTCAAGGTGGACAAGGACAACACCACCATCGTCGAGGGCGCCGGCAACCCGCAGGAGATCGCGGCGCGCGTCTCCTCCATCCGCACCCAGATCGGCGAGACGACCTCCGATTACGACCGCGAGAAGCTCCAGGAGCGCCTTGCGAAGCTGGCCGGCGGCGTGGCCGTCATCCAGGTTGGCGCTGCCACCGAGATCGAGATGAAGGAGCGCAAGCTGCGCATCGAGGACGCGCTCGCTGCGACCCGCGCCGCCGTCGAGGAGGGCATCGTTCCAGGCGGCGGCACCGCGCTGCTGTCCGTGCTGCCGAACGTGCAGGCCATTCTGCCCAAGTTCACGGGCGACGCCAAGACCGGCGTGCAGATCGTGCTGCGCGCGCTCGAGGAGCCGGTTCGCCAGATCGCGGAGAACGCCGGCATGGAGGGCTCCGTCATCGTCGAGAAGATCAAGCGTGCCAAGAAGCCGGGCTTCGGCTATGACGCGCTGGGCGACAAGTATGTGGACATGGTCGAGGCCGGCATCATCGATCCGACCAAGGTCACCCGTAGCGCCCTGCAGAATGCCGCGTCTGTCGCGGCGACCGTGCTGACCACCGAGTCCCTCGTGGCCGACCTGCCGGAGAAGAACCCGGCTCCGGCTGCCCCGGCCGGCGGCGACATGGGCGGCATGTACTAATCCGGCACCGCCTTTCATGCGGCTGTCCGTCTCTCCCCTTGCGGGAGCGGCGGACAGCCGTTTTTTCATGCCTCATACTGTTCTTCGATAAAAGCATTGCTTCCGGTATTCCCGTTGGTTCGTCAAGAACTCCCCGTCAGGCCTCGCTTCGCTCCCTGACTACTTTGCAAAAATGCTTTATCAATGGGATACGTTGGGCTGCCGACCCGGGAAACCCGCATAGTCGCGCCGTAGGCGCTCCTTGCGGTTTCCAGCCTTCGCCTGCCTGATTCCGCCACAGGCGGCGGCAGGCTACGATTCCAAACCTGCTTGGGGATTTCAGTCCGGGGCTATTGCCCGTTCTTCATCGGCTTCATCCGCCACAGGCGGCGCCGATTACGAACCCCCAAACCCCATCATCGCTTCGCGATTGCTATCCCATCTTTTAACGCAGAACAGTATCAGGCCGTTGGTGACGCAATTTCCTATAGGTTAAAAAATGCGGCCGCCCGCCGCTTTGTGACATGTTTATGGCAAGCAGATGGCGTTTTCTGGGAATCCTCCCCCATTGCTTGCATCTTCCCGGTAATTCCGCTACAATGAGCCTGTGGCGCCTGCGCAACGGTCGGTGGCCGCTCCAGCTTCCGACCCGCTCTGTATTAGGCTGTTGGTGACGCAGTTTCCTATACAAAAAATTTTTTCCAAAAAAGTGAAAGCTTTTCACCTCTTGCGCGTCTATACAGATAGACGGCTTCAAGCCGCACGGACAAATCACCCTTTGAACCGCTGCCACGCTGCATGCTCAGCCCGCAGCAACACCATGCGAAAGGAGGACGGCCATGCACGCTTCAAAAGCGCTTTTCGCAGCCCTGACGGCGCTGCTGCTCACGGTAATCTCCGCC
The DNA here is from genome assembly GCA_022776785.1 of Clostridiales bacterium. Taxonomy (GTDB): domain Bacteria; phylum Bacillota; class Clostridia; order Christensenellales; family Aristaeellaceae; genus Ventricola. The sequence goes on from JALFHA010000118.1 coordinate 3,452, forward strand.
GTCTCCCTCGCGCAGACGCGCGCGCTGCTCGTCGCCTGCTCCGAATTCACCTCGCAGCCCGATCTGGGTACGGCCAGCTCGGGCAACCTGCACCTTATCGGCTCCGCGCTCATCGGCGCGCAGCCGCGGCTCGGCGTGCTCTCCATCGAGGATGGCACCATCGGCACGGCCACAGCGCTAGGCGCGGCCATCGACGACGCCTTCGAAGATGCGACGGAGGACGACCTGTCCATCCTCTACCTCTGCACGCACGGCGTGCTCTCCTCCGCGGACGACGGGCAGGTCTACCTACTGCTGGGCGACGGCACACAGGAGACGCCGCTGCACGCGCGCCAGCTCTTTTCGCTCGTCTCTCATGTTCAGGGGGAAAAGCTGGTGATCATCGATGCGTGCTATTCCGGCGCGCTCATCGGACGGGAGGCGCCCGCCCCGACCATCCATCTGCCGGGCGCTCTGGCCGACGAGGCCTCGCTCCCTGCGTCGCTCGACCCGAGCATCCATGTGCTCACCTCGGCCAGCGGCTCGGAATCGAGCTGGTATTTCGACAGCGACGGCCTGAGCACCGGCGCGCTGTCCTACTTCGCCTCGGCGCTGGCCTCGGGGCTTGGGCTCTACGGCGCGCCCGAGGCAGATGCCAACGGCGACGGCCGGGTGACACTCGACGAAATGCAGCGCTATCTCAGCGTGGCCGTGCCCTCCTCCACCGCGCAGCTCCTGTCCTCCAGCGCGGAGCGCATCGAGCTTCCCGTGACGGGCGGCGCCATGCTTGCCCGCCCGCTGACGGGCTTCTCCTACGGTCCCTCGCTGCTGACTACCGACGACACGACGCTCGAATTCTCCTTCACCGCCGCGCAGGAGACGAGCGTGCAGTACAGGCTCATCGAGTACGACGGCGGCCGCTGGAACTGGGATACGGCGCAGACCTTCCTTGACGAGGGTGACGACGGCAGCGGCGTGCTCACCCCCGGCCGCAAGCAGCGCGCGCTGTCGCTTTCCTCCGTCACAGAGGCGGACAGCGGCTACCTGATGCTGCAAATCTTCTCGCTTCAGGAGGGCAGGCTGATTCTCTGCTCCGAGCGGCTCATCGCCGTGCAGCCCGCCGCC
>JALFHA010000063.1 GCA_022776785.1 Clostridiales bacterium
TGGTTTCCAATCTCCGCCTGCCTGTTTCCCGCACAGCGGGCGGCAGGCTGCGATTCCAAACCTGCTTGAGGGATTTCATCCCTCAAACTCCCTTCTTCGCTTCGCGCTTATATTCGAGCTTTTAAGTGCAAGACAGTATCAAACGAAGCCGCGCGCTTGCGGGAGCGTATCTCCCCGGCGCACGGCTTCGCTTTTATTCTGTTTATCCGAGCAGCCGCCCATCAATGGCAATCGTCGCCACATGGCAGGGAATCTGCTTGCCCGACGCCTCCAGCGCGCGCCTGACCGCCAGCTCCAGCCCGCCGCAGCACGGCACCTCCATGCGCGCGACAGTCACGCTGCGGATATCGTTTTGGCGCAGAATCTGCTCCAGCTTTTCACTGTAATCAACGCCGTCCAGCTTGGGGCAGCCCACCAGCGTCACATGCCCGCGAATAAAGTCACGATGGAATGCCGCGTAGGCGTAGGCAGCGCAGTCCGCCGCGATGAGCAAGTCGGCGCCCGCAAAATACGGCGCGCTGACCGGCGCCAGCCTGATCTGCACAGGCCACTGGCGCAGCTCGGAGGGCTGAGCCTCCCCATGCGTCGCGGCCTGCTCTCCGCGCACAAGCGCCCTGCTGGCCGAGCCGGGGCAGCCGCCCGCCTTTGCGCGCCTGACGGCTTCCTCGTCATAGGCGGGGGCCTCTCGCACCTCGAAGCGGATTGCGCCCGTCGGGCACGCGGGCAGGCAGTCGCCCAGCCCGTCGCAGTAGCTCTCTCTGAGCAGCTTTGCCTTGCCGCTTACCATGCCAATGGCGCCCTCGTGGCACGCATGGGCGCACGCCCCGCAGCCGTTGCACAGCGCCTCATCGATTGTGATGATTTTTCTTTTCATTTCTGCACGCTCCTCTCTTGGCCTTGCCCCATCATTATACAACAGTACACCCATAAAGTCTATTGGTTATAACTGCAAAGTTGCGTCCGCCCGGCCTTTGCTCACGCCCCCTCCGCAGCAGGCCGCAGGAGCGCGCATCATGCTGATGCTTTACTGCTTTTCTTCAAAGACCACCATGCAGCCGTTTTCATCCTGCCTGCCCGTCGTCAGGCGCACGGCCGGCTCGCCCGTGAGCGGATCGATGATGCCTAGCGCCACGGTGCAGCCCGCGCGATCCCGGCGGGACAGGCCGTCCGCCGTCAGCAAAATCGCCGCGCCCAGCGCAGCCCATTTGAGCTTGCTCTGCTTATCCATGGTATTCTCCGTTGTACTGCACCAGCGTCACATCCTGCACGCCGCTGACCGCGCGCAGCCGCTCCATGAAGCCCACGTCGTTCGGGCGGCAGAAGACCTCCACAGCCATCTCCGCCGTCTGCGCGCGCAGCGTCTTGGAGCGCCGTCATGGACGGGTCGAAGATGTCCCATCCGCCAACGGCGGCGCGCACCTCGGAATCAAAGGTCAGGCGCACCGTGCCCAGCTCCATGATCCACGGCTCACGCTCATAATCGACGATGGTTCTCGGGCGCATCCCGTTGCAGACGCACTCGATGTAGAACTCCCGGCACAGGCTGTGCTCGCTTGCCAGCAGGAAGTCGTAGCGCCCCTGCACGATGTCCTCCACCTGCGATCGGGTCAGCGGCGCATCCTCTTTGTAGATGTAGCTGCCGACCTTCTTCTTGCGCTCCAGCTTGATGGTGCGGTCGCTGAAGTTGTAGATTCGGATGCGGTACTTCTTTCGCAGGTGAACGCCGCCCTCCTTCTCCACGTAGGCCGTGTTCCAGAAGTCGTCGAAGTACAGGCTGCGGATGGTGTAGCCGCCGTCCTTCGCGTGCGGGTCAAGCTGCATCGCCGTCTCCAGCCGCGGGCGCAGCAGCAGGTGCTTCCCCGGACTGATGAGGTACTTCCACTCGTTGCGGTAGCGCTCATTCCTCATAGGTGTATGCCTCCGCGCGCCCGTCCTCCAGAATGTAGAAGCAGAAGGTGCCGTAGACCTTGCCCCCGTCGGTCACATAGTAGTCAAAGCAGTCCTGCGTATAGCCGGAGTCATTGGCGGCCGTCACCTTCAGGAAGTACTGCCCCGGCTCAGGCATATCGCACTGCGCCGACGGCAGGCGGGTTTCCGTCTCAAAGAGCACGTCCTGATACAGATAATCCCGCGCCAGCGTGACAGGTAGGTAATGTCCTCCGCGTCGAAGTCGTAGGCGGCATCCCATATCAGATTCATCCGCCCGCCATCCGTCTGAGGCACGCCGATATAGAACGGCATGGGCTTTTCAAGGCTTTCTCGGTAATCCTGATGATATTGCTCGATGAGCCCCGGCACCGCCTGCGCAAGCGCGTCATACGTCTCCTCCGTCACGCCGATATACTGGATATCGGGCATGGAGAAGGCATAGGGCTTGATGACCTGCGTGTATTTGGCCTGAACGATTTCAATGAGCAGCACCGTCTCTCCGTTTTCCCGCGCGCAGGCCAGATAGGCAGGCATGTCCGGCAGGAACTGCGTGTTGACCCCCACATCGCCCTTCTCCAGCGCGGCAAGCGCAGACTCGAGCGACTGCATCCGCAGCGCCTGCGGCACGGAGCGCATGATGGCCCGGGAGGAAGCCTCCAGCCGGACGAAGCCCTTGTTCTTGCCCACCGAATAGATGGCGATGCTCTCGTTTTCAAGCAGCTCGCCCAGCACCTTCACCGCCTTGGAAAACACCTCGCGCGGCTCCGTGACGTCGAGCTGCTGGGTGACGTGGAAGATCTTGCCAAAGCTGTCCTGGCTGGAGATGATCTGCCTGCGCAGCTCCTGATTGCCGCGCACCGCATCCTGATAGAGCTGGCGCAGAAAGGCGAATCCCTTGCGGACATTCTCACCCTCCTGCCGCGCAAACTGAAAATCGTCGCGTCCCTTGCCGCGCACATAGCCGCACACCGCGCC
>JALFHA010000172.1 GCA_022776785.1 Clostridiales bacterium
CTGCCAGAGCACCGCCAGCCCGTCACGCTCCTCGCCGAAGAAGGCGTTGCCCATCGTGTCCTCCAGCTTATGCCGCGTGGAGCAGTCAAAGCACAGCGCGCCGCCGGGCTTCAGCGCCGCATACGCCGCCCGAAAAAACGCGCGCACGTCGTCCGGCGCGGTCAGGTAATTCACACCGTCGCAGGTGGCCAGCACGGCGTCCACACGCCGCGTGAGCGCCAGGCGGCGCATATCCTGCCGGACAAACGCACAGTCAACGCCCCACGCGCGCGCCTTCTCCTCCGCGCGCCTCAGCATCGCTCCCGACAGATCCGCCCCCGTCACGGCAATGCCCTCCCGCGCGAAGCGCACCGTCAGGCTGCCCGTGCCGCAGGCGCACTCCGCCATGCGCGCGGGCTGCGCGCCCAGCATGCCGCGCACCAGCGCGAGATAGTGAGTGCTCCACGCGTCGTAGTCAAAGTCGTCCATCAGCGTATCATACACGCCAGCAAAATCGTCGTACATGCTTCCCTTTCCGGGCTGTCAGGGGTCGTCCCTATCGCGCCTGCGCGCCATCAGCCCGCCGATGCGCCCGCTCTCCTTGGCAGAAAGCCCGGCCCAGCCGACCTCCAGCACGCGCTCAAGCAGACCCGCCTCCTGCGCGGCGCGGTATTTGCTGCGCTCGCGCGCCGTCGGCGGCTGAAACTCCTGCGTCATGCGATCACCTCCCCCGGCAGATTGCCCTGCCGGGGCGCGTTTCATGCCTGCGGCGCGCGGATGGCTTACACGTCCCCTTCGTCCTCGTCGTCTTCCTCGTCGTCCTCGTCGTCGTCAAGCTCCTCCTCCGCATCCTGCGGGCGCAGGCCCATGCCCACGGGCGCACCCTCAATGCGCGGATTGAGGTACCTGTCAAACACGCTGTTGGCTACAGAGGCATACACCAGCCGGGAGAACGCGAAGCCAAACACCACATAGTACAGCGAAACGATCAGCAACACGACCCCGTTGCCCATATACAGCCCGATGAGCAGCGCAGCAATCGGGATGAAGGTAATCAGCCGCGCCATCAAAAGCTGAGGCAGGCGCGCAGAGGACATGAGGAAGCCGTTCTTGAGCACATTGGAAAAGCGCAGCTCGTAGCCCACGATCATCGGATAGAGCAACGGCAGCATCAGCGTCCAGACGAGCGCCATGGAAATCACCAGCACCAGCGGCACAAACATCAGCGCGTTAGATGTGGCAAACTGGCCGTAGAAGGACACCGCCGTATAGGTCAGCACGGGCACAAAGGCCGTCAGGCAGGAGATGCCCAGCGCCTGCTTCCAGTTCGATTTGAAGGCGTCCTTGTAGTCGGAAAACAGGAAGGCGTGCTGGTCGCGCGCCCAGTTGCGCATGACATAGGCCGCGCCCGCCGACGACGGGCCCGTGATCGCCACGCAGGGAATCGCGCCCAGCAGCCACATCGTCACATAGCCCAAAATGGAGGAGATCAGCTCGCGCGAGCCATTCTCCTGCGCGAGAATAGCCTCCGCGTCGATGGTCTGCACGGCGCTGAGGTTGAGGAACGTCCAGATGAGGAAAGGCAGCCAGAAGACCACCTGAAGCAGGTTCACCTTCACCAGATCGAAAATGTGATCCTTGAGCACCAGAAAGAACAGGGAAATGCGTGTCTTGGGCATATCCATCTCGCTGTAATCGCGCTTGCCCGCCTTGCCGTAGTAGAACCTGTCAAAAAAACCCATATCGCATCCTCCTTACCGGCGCACGACGAGCCCTGTGAAGAGCGCAAGCCCCGTCACGAGCGCCGTTTCATCAAAATCAAATGTGCAGGCGTGCAGCGGCGCGCTGTTCCGCTCGTCCTTGCAGCCGCAGAAGACGAACACGCCCGGCACGCTGAGCTGATAATACGAAAAGTCCTCCGCCGTCATGCGCGGCTTAGCCGGCAGAAACCGGTCGCCCAGCACCGCCCTGACGCGTTCAAACTCCCTTTCGTCGTTCTCCACGCATGGATAGAACACGCGCTTGATGAACTCCGTCTCCACGCCGAACGCCGCCTCAATGCCCTTCAAATCGTCGCGGATGCGCGCCTCCATCCCC
>JALFHA010000205.1 GCA_022776785.1 Clostridiales bacterium
CGACTGCTGGGCGAAGCTCTACTGCTCCGGCGGCTGCGCGGCCAACGCCTACCACGCGACAGGCAGCATCCGCGGCGTATACGCGCCGGGCTGCGAGCTGTTCCGCAAGCGCATCGAGTGCGCCATCATGATGAAGGTCGCCGAGGATGCGGACAGGGACGCCAGCGCCCCGCAGGGCGAACACGTATGAACACGCCCATCGCCGATTTTGTGAGGCGATACGCCGCCGCGGGCGTCTCCCGGCTGCACATGCCCGGCCACAAGGGCCGCTCCTTTCTGGGCTGCGAGGCGCTGGACATCACGGAGATTGCCGGAGCCGACGCACTCTATGAGGCAGACGGCATCATCGACGAAAGCGAGCGAAACGCCGCCGCGCTCTTTGGCTCCGCGCGCACCGTCTATTCGACGGAGGGCTCCAGCCAGTGCATCCGCGCGATGCTGCGCCTGTGCCTGTCAGAAAGGGCATCAGGCGATGGCCGTCCCGTCGTCATCGCCGCGCGCAACGTGCACAAGGCGTTTATCACCGCCTGCGCCCTGCTGGACATCGATGTCTGCTGGCTCTGGCCGGAGGGGGAGCGCACGTCGCTGTGCGCCTGCCCCGTCTCCGCGCAGACGCTTGCGCGCACGCTCGATGCGCTGAGCGCCCCGCCCGCCGCCGTCTACATCACCAGCCCGGACTATCTGGGCAATGAGGCGGACGTCGCCGCGCTGGCCGCCGTCTGCCATGCGCGCGGCGTTCCGCTGGCTGTGGACAACGCGCACGGCGCATACCTGCGCTTTCTCGCTTCCTCGCGCCATCCGCTCGACCTCGGTGCCGACCTGTGCTGCGATTCCGCGCACAAGACGCTGCCTGTGCTCACCGGCGGCGCGTATCTGCACATCGCCCGGCACGCGCCCGCATATATGGCCGAAAACGCCAAACATGCGATGGCGCTCTTCGGCTCGACGAGCCCCTCCTACCTGACGCTGGCTTCGCTCGACCTGTGCAACGCGACTCTCGCGGAGGATTACGCCGCCCGCCTTGAGCAGACCGTGGGACGGCTGTCGCGACTGCGCCATGAGCTGAATGCACGCGGCTGGCAGACGCTTCCCTCCGACCCGCTCAAGGTGACGATTGACGCCTTCTCCGGCGGGCTGACGGGCGCACAGCTTGCCGGTCGCCTGCGCGCAGGCGGCGTGGAATGCGAGTATGCCGACGAGCGCTGGCTCGTGCTGATGGCGACGCCCGAGAACACGGAGGCCGATCTTGCGCGCGTCCTCAGCGCCTGCGGACAGCCGGGCAAGCCGATAGTCTGCCCTCCGCTGCCGGTCGTGCGCGCGATACGCGCCTGCTCCATCCGCGAGGCCATGCTCGCCCCGCAGGAGCTTCTTCCCGCCGCACAGAGCCTTGGCCGCATCTGCGGCGCGCCGACCGTCGCCTGCCCCCCGGCGGTTCCCGTCGCCGTATCGGGTGAAGTCATCACAGAGGAAGCCCTCCGTGTCTTTGAGCGCTGCGGCGTAAGCAGTGTGTCCGTTGTTCGCAAATAAGGAAAAAAGAGAGAGCCGACCGCAGCGCGGAAGGCTCTCTCCTTTGTTTTTGGTTTCTTCGAATCAGCCCATCAGGTTCGGCAGGAACATGGTGATCTGCGGCACGAAGGTGATGAGCAGCAGCATGACGACCATCACCGCGTACAGCGGCAGCATGTTCACAGAGGTCTTTTCGATCTTCGTCTTGCCGATGGCGCAGCCGACGAACAGCGCGGAGCCGACAGGCGGTGTGCACAGGCCGATGGCGAGGTTGAAGATCAGCATCGCGCCGAAGTGAACCGGATCCATGCCAAGCTGCGTGATGCAGATCGGCCCAAGAATCGGGGTCATGATGAGGATGAGCGGCGCCATATCCATCACGCAGCCCAGAACCAGCAGCAGCACGTTGATGATGAGCAGCAGGATGATGCGGTTGTCGGTGATGCCCACCAGCGCGGCGGTGATCGCCTGCGGGATCTTGAGGGTAGCCATCATGCCGGCGAACGCCTTCGCGGAGGCGATGAGCGTCAGCACGATCGCCAGCGTCTTGAGGCTGTTCTTGAGGATGCCGCCCATCGCAGTGATCTTGACATCGCGGATGACAAAGAACGCGACGACGAACGCATACACGCACGCGATAGCCGCGGCCTCGGTCGCGGTGCAGATGCCCGCAGTCACGCCGCCGATGATGATGATCATCGTGCCCAGCGGCAGGATGCCGTCGATGATGACCTTCATTTTCTGCCCCTTGGGCACGCGCTCGGAGACGGGATAGTTGCGCTTCTTAGCAAGCACATAGCACTCCACGCTCAGCGCAAGGCCCAGCAGGATGCCCGGAATCGCGCCGCCCATGAACAGCTTGGCGATGGACACGGACGCGATGCCGGAGACGGCCAGCGCGTAGATGACCATGTTATGGCTAGGCGGAATGAGCACGCCCTGACAGGCGGAGGTGACGGTGATGCCGACGGCGAAGTCGTCATCATAGCCCTGATCCTTCATCATCGGGATGAGCATGGTGCCCAGAGAGGAGACGTCGGCCACGGCGGAGCCGGAGATGCCGCCAAAGAGCATCGAGGCCACGCAGTTGACGATGGCCAGGCCGCCCGGCAGCCAGCCGACCAGCAGGTTTGCAAAGGCGATCAGGCGGCGGGAGATGCCGCCGCTGCCCATGATTTCACCGGCCAGAATGAAGAACGGAATCGACAATAGCGAGAACGAGTCCACGCCCTTGACCATATCCGCCACCACGCCGGTGAGCTGGGAAACGGTCGCCTCGATCATGCCCATCTTGCCCGCAGCAACAATCATCGCGATGTTGGTGCTCTTGTAGATGATGCAGGAGGCGATGGTGGAAATCAGCAGCGAGAAGGATACGGGAACCTTCAGCAGCATCAGGACGATAAAGCCGCCCAGAAGCACGATGCTGGCAAGCGTCGTCGTCGTCATTTGGCAGCTCCCTCCTTCTCTTTGTCCGCCTTCATCATGGCGCGCGCCTTCTCCATCGGGTCATCCATCACGTCGGAGAAGAAGGTGTCGTGCGGCTTGAGCACGCCGGTCAGGAAGAGAATCGAGTGGAACAGCATGACTGCGCCGGAAATCGGAATGGAAATGTACTGAACGTAGGTGGGCCAGCGGGTCATGGGCAGCTGGCCGCCCTTCTGCGCCAGCGACAGGCAGTGCTTGCTGCCGACCACGATCATGAAGATGGAAATCAGCAGAATCAGCACGTCGCTGAAGACGTCGAGCACCTTGCGGGCCTTGCCGCCCTCGGGCAGACGGTTGTAGAGCACGCCCACAGACGTATGCAGATGGTCGCGCACGCCCATCGCACAGGCCAGGAACGCGAAGAGAGCGACGAGCACACGCGGAACCTCCTCAGCCCACGAGTTGCCCGTATTGAACACGAACCGCGCAATCACCGTGTAGGTCACGATCACAACCAGCGCCACCATCGCAATCTGCGCGATGAGCAGCAGGATCGTGCACAGCCAGTGATCGATCTTGCGCAGGATATTGGCCATACGCATTCTCCTTTGTCATGTAAATTCTTCCGCATGGCTTTGGCCTCGGACAAGAGCCGCGGGATTTACAGCACTTTGTCGGTGATGAAGCCGGCATCATGCCGGTTTCTTTGAGGAATCAGTCGTCTCGTTCATGCTCCGGCAACCGGCCTTCGGACGAAGCCGCGCGCCCGGGCGCGCCCGAGCGGGGGACGGCCGCCGTCCGAAAGCCGTTCGCCGTTAACAATTCTTAACCTGAAATGAAAGAAGGGAGAGGGTGATGCAGTCTCCCCCTCTCCCCCTTTGCTTCAAAAACTCAATCAGAAGCTCTCGCCGACAGCCTTGATGCCCTCGATGATGTCGGTGTAGGCAGCGCCGAACTCCTCGTACAGCGGAGCCATCTTGGCCTCGTACTTGGCCTTGGTCTCAGCATCGAGCTCAACGACGTTGCAGCCGGACTCGCGGATGATCTTCTCAGCGGACTCTTCCTTCTCAGCCCACTTCTGCTTCTCGTACTCCTGGGTCTCCTTGGCGCACTCCTTGATGATGGCGACGTCCTCCTCGGAGAGGATGTTCTCAGCGACGAACTCGCTCATCAGCAGGATCTCCGGCACGCGGGTGTGCTCGTCGAGCACGTACACCGGGGCGGCCTCGTAGTCGCTCATGTTCTGGTAGGTCGGCCAGTTGTTCTCAGCGCCGTCCACAACGCCGGTCTGGATGGAGGAGTAAACCTCGTTCGCGCCGATGCCGGTCACGCCGGTGCCGCCCAGCAGGTCGATCATGCGGACCATCATCGGGTTGTTCTGCATGCGGATCTTCAGGCCGGTCAGGTCAGCCTCGGCGAAGTTGGCCTTCTCGTAGGCAGCCTGGGTGATGTAGAAGGAACGGGCGCCAGCCTCGTAGTAGCACAGGCCGATCAGGCCGGAGCCGCTCTCCTGGATGCCCGCCAGCATGGTCTGGCCGATCTCGCCGTCAAGAACCGCCCACATGTGGTCAGCGTTCTTGTACAGGTACGGGAGCTGGATGGCGTTGATGCTCGGCACGTAGGAGCCAACCGGAGAAGCGGACACGCGGGTGAACGCGATGTCGCCGCTCTGGAGCTTCTCGATAGCGGTGGTCTCGCCGTCGGCCAGCTGGCTGCCGGAGTAGACCTCGATCTTCACGCGGCCCTCGGTGCGCTCCTCGACGAGGCGGGCGAACTCACGGTCGGCCAGAGTCGTCGGGTAGCCTTCGGCGTGCGTCTCAGCAAGCTGGAGCACGACTTCCGCGCTGGCAACGGACATCGCGCACACGAGCACGAGCGCCAGCACAAGAGCAAGCAGTTTCTTCATGGTAGATTCCCTCCGATTATAAATATTTCTCCAACCGCGCGCTGTGACAAGCGTGCGGAAAGATTCGACACGGTATCAGGATTTCTGTACAATCTGCGCCGCTTTCTTCATAAAACCTTAATACGATTATACTATACGTCCGACGTATTTGTCAACAACCCGCCCCTGTTTTGATGCAGATTGTCCGATTTTTTCAGAACATGTCGATTACCATAAATTCCTTTTGGAAAATAGCAAATTTTTCAGGTGGAAATTCCGCCCTGTTTTGCCGCCGCTGCGCACCGAAGAAACACAAAAAAGCCCGCCTCCCCATCGGAAGGCGGGAAAATTTTCTATGCGTGTGTCTGTCAGAAGCCGAGGCCGGCCTCCGTGATCGCGTCAATGACATCCTGATAAGCGCTGCCATACTTTTCATACAGGCTCTGCCCGCCCAGCGCGGCGCTCGGGGAGGTCATCGCCTGCTGGAACTCAGCATACGCCTCAGCGCTCAGCTCGGTGATGGTGCAGCCCGCCGCGCGCACAATTTCCTCCGCGGCGGCCTCCTTCTCAGCCCACTTCTGCTTCTCATACGCCTGCGTATCCTTCGCCGCCGCCTTGATGATCTCCACGTCTGCGGGATCAAGCTCGCTCAGCACGGCCGCAGAGGCCAGCAGCACCTCAGGCACGCGCGTATGCTCGTCGAGCACGTAGTAGGGCGCAGCCTCGTAGTCGCCCATGTTCTGGTAGGTCGGCCAGTTGTTTTCCGCGCCGTCGATGGTGCCCTGCTTGATGGCGGAGTAGACCTCGTTCGGGCCGATGCCCGTCACACCCGTACCGCCGAGCACGTTGGTTATGTCCACCATCATGGCGTTGTTTTGCATGCGGATCTTCAGGCCCTTCATGTCCGCAACGCAGGTGACGGGTTTGGTCGTGTAGTAGGAGCGCGCGCCCGCGTCATACCAGCACAGGCCGACCAGCCCCGAGCCGGAGGCCTCGATCTGCGCGAGCATGTTCTGGCCGATCTCCCCGTCGAGCACCGCCCACATGTGGTCGGCGTTCTTGTACAGGTACGGCATCTGGATGGCGTTCATCGCCGGCACGTAGCTGGAGACCGGCGAGGCTGACACGCGCGAGAACGCGATATCGCCCAGCTGCAGGGCCTCGATGGCGCCCGTCTCCTCGCCGTAGAGCGTGCCGCCGGAGTATACCTCGATTTTGATGCGCCCCTCCGTTCGCTCCTCGACGAGCCGCGCGAATTCCTGATCGGCCAGCGTCGTCGGGTAGCCCTCGGCGTGCACCTCGCTGAGCTTGAGCGTGGTCGCGGCGCTCGCCGCACCGGTAGCCAGCGTGAGCGCCAGCGCCAGCAGGATAGCCAAGTGTTTCTTCATAGATCAGTTCCCTCCTTTTTATTGATGCAAATCCGCTTGCTGAGCATCGGTTCCGAACCAGAGCAGCGGAATTCACAGCCCTTTGTCTGTGCGGCAGGCAGCATCATGCCGTCATCCTGCGTAGCCCATCAGCAGCCGCGGCAGCAGCAGCGAGATATCCGGGATGTACGTCACCAGCAGCAGCACGACGATCATCACCGCGTAAAGCGGAAGCATGTTCTTCGCCGTGCGCTCGATGGGCGTTCTGGCGATGGCACAGCCCACGAACAGCGCCGAGCCGACCGGCGGCGTGCACAGGCCCACCGCGAGGTTGAAGATCATGATAACGCCGAAATGCACCGGGTCCACCCCCACCGCCGTAACCACAGGCAGCAGGATCGGGGTCATGATGGTAATCAGCGGCGCCATGTCCATGAAGCAGCCCAGCAGAAGCAGCAGCGCGTTGATGATCAGCAGCAGGATAGACCGATTGTCCGTCACGCTCAGCAGCCCTGCGGAGATCGCCGCCGGGATGCGCAGCTCGGTCATCATGTAGGCGAACGCCTTAGCCGTCGCCAGCAGCGTCATGACGATAGCCAGCGTCTTGAGGCTGTTGCGGATGACCGTGCCCACGTCGCGCATGCGCACCGAGCGGAAGACCGCCAGAGCCAGCACCATCGTATACACGCACGCGATGGCCGACGCCTCCGTCGCGGTAAAGACGCCCGCGCCCGTGCCCACCATGATGATCACCAGTGTGAGCATCGGCAGGATGCCCTCCTTGAGCACGCGCCCCGCCTCTCCCCGGGCGACGCCCGTTCCCTTGGGGAAATTGTAGCGCTTGGCCATGGCCGCGCACATGAGGATCATGCCGCAGCCCAGCGCGATGCCCGGCAGCAGACCCGCCATGAACAGCGTGCCGATGGAGACGCCGCCCGCAGCCAGCGCGTAGATCACCATGTTGTGGCTCGGCGGGATGAGCACGCCCTGACAGGCAGTCGTGACCGTCAG
>JALFHA010000338.1 GCA_022776785.1 Clostridiales bacterium
ACGGACGGATGGCGGCGTGCGGGCAAACCAGCGAGCACAGGTTGCACTGCACGCACTTGGTAACATCCCACTCGGGCACCTTGACGGCGATGCCGCGCTTCTCGTACTTGGTCGTGCCGGTCGGGCAGGTGCCGTCCGCAGCAATGGCGGAAACGGGCAGCTTGTCGCCCTCCTGAGCGAGAATCGGCTTGATGAAGGCCTTGTAGTACTCGTCGCCCTCGACCTCCATGGCCACAGCGCCGGTGGTGGCATTGGCCCACTCAGCCGGAACCTTGACCTCACGCAGGCCGGAGATGGCGATGTCGATAGCGTCCCAGTTCTTCTGAACGACGGCGTCGCCCTTCTTGCCGTAGGTCTTCTTGGCATACGCCTTCATGTACTCATCCGCCTGATCGTAGGGGATGACGGCGGCGAGCTTGAAGAACGCAGCCTGCATGATGGTGTTGATGCGGTTGCCCATGCCAACCTTCGCCGCCAGATCGATGGCGTCAATGGCGTAGAACTTGATGTTCTTCTTCGCCAGCAGCTGCTTCATGGAAGCCGGGAGCTCAGCGTCGAGCTGCTCATCGGTCCACGGGCAGTTGAGCAGGAACGTGCCGCCATCCTTGAGGGTGGAGACCATGTCGTACTGCGTCACATAGGCCGGGTTGTGGCAGGCGGTGAAGTCGGCCGCATCGATCTGATACGGGGACTGGATCGGGGACTTGCCGAAGCGCAGGTGGCTGACGGTCAGGCCGCCGGACTTCTTAGAGTCGTAGGCGAAGTAGGCCTGCGCGTACATGTCGGTGTGGTCGCCGATGATCTTGATGGAGTTCTTGTTCGCGCCGACGGTGCCGTCGGAGCCGAGGCCGTAGAACTTGCAGCTGATGGCGCCCTCGGGAGCGGCGTTGAAGATCTCGCCAACCGGCAGGCTGGTGTTGGTCACGTCGTCCACGATGCCCACGGTGAAGTGGTTCTTCGGCGCGTCGAGCTTGAGGTTGTCAAAGACAGCCTTGACATGGGTCGGCGTGAACTCCTTGGAGCCCAGGCCGTAACGGCCGCCGACGACCTCGATGGCGCGGCCCTGCTCGGCGAGCGCGGCCACGACGTCCAGGTACAGCGGCTCGCCCAGGGAGCCGGACTCCTTGGTGCGGTCGAGCACAGCGATCTTCTTAACGGTCGCCGGGATGGCGTCCACAAAGCGCTTGGTGCAGAACGGACGGTACAGGTGCACGCTGACAAGGCCGACCTTCTCGCCCATGGTGTTGAGCTTGTTAACAGCCTCGGTCACCACGTCGCAGCCGGAGCCCATCGCCACGATGACGTACTCCGCATCCGGAGCGCCAACGTAGTCAAACGGCTTGTGCGGACGGCCCGTGATCTTGGCCACCTCGTCCATGACCTCCTCGACGATCGCCGGGGTCGCGTCATAGTACTTGTTGGCAGCCTCGCGGCCCTGGAAGTAAATGTCGGGGTTCTGCGCGGTGCCGCCCAGATGCGGATGATCCGGGTTGAGCGCGCGGGCGCGGAACTCCTCAACCTTGTCCCACGGCATCAGCTTGGCGATATCCTCGTAGCTGATCTCGTCGATCTTCTGAATCTCATGAGAGGTACGGAAGCCGTCGAAGAAGTGCAGGAACGGCACGGAGCTCTTGAGCGTCGCAAGGTGAGCGACGAGCGCCATGTCCTCAGCCTCCTGCACGGAGTTGGACGCGAGCATGGCGAAGCCGGTCTGGCGGCAGGCCATCACGTCGGAATGATCGCCAAAGATGGAGAGCGCATGGTAAGCCAGCGCGCGGGCGCTCACATGGAACACGCAGGGCAGCAGCTCACCGGCAATCTTGTACATGTTCGGGATCATCAGCAGCAGGCCCTGGGACGCGGTAAACGTCGTAGTCAGGGCGCCAGCCTTCAGCGAGCCGTGCACAGCGCCGGCAGCGCCAGCCTCGGACTGCATCTCCGCAATGCGGACAGTCTGACCAAACAGATTCTTCCGATCATGCGCAGCCCAATCGTCCGCGACCTCGGCCATCGGAGAAGACGGGGTGATGGGATAGATCGCTGCCACGTCGCTGAACGCATAAGCGACATGGCTGACGGCTGTATTGCCGTCAACGGTCATTTTCTTGGCCATTGGTATAACCTCCCTATGTAAATCAAGGATAAATACCCGTGTGAGAGCTAGCGCGCGCAGGGATCAGCGCCATCCGACAGCTCTCGACGTTTCTATTATATCCTTCCGGTAAAAAACTGTCAAGCGCGCGAAAGGAATTCCGCCGGTTTCTGTGCATATTTTGGAGCTTATCGGACCTATTTTCTCCATTCCCAGGCAGCCTGCGCGCTTGACAGGCGCATGTCTGCTCATTACAATAAGGAAAGCTTTTAGGCGGCGCCGCGCGCCGTCATCCTGCAAAAGAAGGGGGCTTCCGCCATATGACGCTCACGCCGATGCACTTTCTCATCGTCTGCCCGCTGGTCGCGCTCGCCGGCTTTGTCGATTCCATTGCCGGGGGTGGCGGGCTCATCTCGCTGCCCGCCTACCTGCTCACCGGCCTGCCCGTGCACGCCTGCATCGCCACCAACAAGCTCTCCTCGCCGATGGGCACGCTGGTTTCGACCATCCGCTACGCGCGGGAGGGCTATATTGACTGGCGGCTGGGTGCCTTCTGCGCTGCGGGCGCGCTGGCGGGCGCAGACATCGGCGCGTACTTCGCGCTGCTCATCAGCGACACGGTTTTCCGCTGGCTGATGCTCGTCATCCTCCCGCTGACCGCAGCCTTTGTGCTGCGCGGCAGGGCGCTCTCGCAGGATGCGCCCGCCACCCCTGCCCTCCCCTTCTGGCGCAGCGCGCTCTCCGGCACGCTCATTTCGCTGCTGGTGGGCATGTACGACGGCTTCTACGGCCCGGGCGCGGGCACGTTTCTGCTCCTGCTGCTCTCCCGCTTCGGACACATGGACCTGCGCCGCGCCAACGGCGTCACCAAGGTCGCCAACCTCTCCAGCAACGTCGCCTCGCTGGCCGTCTACCTGATGAACGGGCAGGTGCTCCTGCCGCTGGGGCTGTGCGCGGGTCTGTTCAGCATCGCAGGCAACGCGCTCGGGTCGCGCTGCTTTACAAAGCGCGGCGCAGACATCGCGCGGCCCGTCATCCTGCTGGTGCTCACGCTCTTCTTTGCGCGCACGGCGCTTGAGCTGCTGGGCATCCTCTGAGCACTCTCCCCGTCCCCTCCTCCTCGCGGCCGTCGGCCGCTTTTTGGTACTATTAAAGCACAAACTCTATCAAACCAGATAGGGATTGTGCTTGTTTTTATTATAATGAGATGGATACGGTCTGACGAGGCCGCTTTTGGGTT
>JALFHA010000392.1 GCA_022776785.1 Clostridiales bacterium
TTTTCAGCCCGAGAGGAGTCGTCTATGGAGAGTTCGCATCTTTCCGCACAGAAGCAGGCGCTTGTTACCGCGCTCATCAGCTTCCTCACGCTGCCCATTGCGTACCTGATCCGTTTTCGCCTGATGCACGGTATTCCTGCCTATGGTTTTGCATATTACTGTACGATGGCGCTGTT
This sequence comes from Clostridiales bacterium, assembly GCA_022776785.1. GTDB lineage: Bacteria > Bacillota > Clostridia > Christensenellales > Aristaeellaceae > Ventricola. The sequence goes on from JALFHA010000392.1 coordinate 177, forward strand.
TTCCTCGCTGCTGCACTTTTTCGTTTATCGCGTAGGCTTTTATACGCGCACGGACATCTATCGTCACATCGGCAAGCAGCTCCAGCGGACAATCGTCTGTGAATCAGTCTGCACGCTTTTGCTCTACGGCGCGCTCTATGTCGTCGGCGTGCAGTATATCTCGCGCATCGTCATCTTCATCAGCTATCTGCTCAATATGCTTTTCATCGGCGGGATGCATGGCATTCTGTTCTGTCTGCTGCGCTCCGTGCGCCGCAGCGGCTATTATCAGCGCACCATTCTGCTCGTCGGCGAAGGGCCGGCGGCCGATCACTATGTCAAGGCCGTGTATGGCCGTCCAGAAACCGGCCATCGGCTTCTTGGCTATGTAGCCAGCGGCCGCCAGTGCTTTTCCGCCGTGCCCGCAGAGGATGCCGACAGCTTCCAATATATGGGTCCCTACGAGGTGCTCGGGCAGGTGCTCCAGTCCGCCTCTCCGGAGGAGGTCATCATCGCGCTCTCCGCGGCGCAGTATGTGCATATCGACGACGTCATTGCCACCTGCGAGCACAACGGCGTTCCCGTGAAGATCATCCCCTGCTATGAAGCCCGCATCAGCTCGCAGCTCTCCACCTCCATTTTTGAGGGCGTCAAGATGGTGGATATCCGCACCATTCCGCTTGATCGGCTCTATAACGCGCTGATCAAGCGCTGCATGGATGTGTTCATCTCTCTCGCCGCGCTGATTCTGCTTTCGCCCTTGATGCTCGTCATCGCCGTCGGGGTCAAGCTCTCCACACACGACTCTGTTTTCTTCACGCAAGAGCGCATTGGCAAGGATAAAAAGCCGTTCAGGATGATCAAGTTCCGCAGCATGAAGCGCAACGACAGCGAGGATACCGCCTGGTCCACGCAGGAGGATGACCGCCGCACCTTTTTCGGCGCGCTCATTCGCAAGCTGTCTCTGGACGAGCTCCCCCAGCTTTTCAATGTGCTCAAGGGGGACATGAGCATCATCGGGCCGCGTCCTGAGATACCCTGCTACGTCGAGCAGTTCCGCGACGAGATTCCCCTGTATATGATTCGCCACCGTGTCAAGCCCGGGATGACAGGCTACGCGCAGGTGCACGGGCTGCGCGGGGACACCTCCATCAAGGAGCGCATCCAGTATGACGTCGCCTATATCGAGAATTGGTCCATCTGGCTCGATCTGCGCATTCTGGCGATGACTATCCCGGCCCTCGTCAATGACGAAAAGCTTCCCTCGCACAAATCCGGGGATTGACGCCCGCCGCATTCCATCGCCTGAAGAAAAAGCCCCGGAAGTCCGGCCATCAGCCGCTTCCGAGGCTTTTTGTGCAGTGCGTTTGTCATTCAGCCCTTGCAGGCCATTTGTCCGCTTACATGCTTATGCCAGATAGGATATACATCATCTCGCGCATGATGTTGGTGTCCTCCACACGGAAGCTGGCCTTCTCGCCATCCCAGCCGAAGGGCACATACAGCGTCGTGATCTCCTGTCCGAACACATCCGTGATGATGAACTCGTAGGCATATGTGCCTCTGGCCAGCGGCTTGACCTCAATGGCGGTTTTTTCGCTGAAGGTCACCCTTCCCATCGCCACATCTCCGCCCATCGAGCGGTACATCGGATCGTAGGCCGGGCAGAGGGTGGTCAGCGTCTCTCCGTACAGCAGGGAAACCGGCTGTGAATCGCGGGAGGGCAGCTCGATGTTGTTGCTCATACCCGTCCACACGCCATACATCTCATAGTGTCCCGGAATCGTGCCGTCCTGCCCCTGCGCGTCCTCGCCCTCCGTCGATTCTGTGGTTTCAGCGCCCAGCATCGTGTCATAAACGTAGCCCACGCGCAGATTGTAGCTATTGTAGCCATACTCGGGGTGCTTGCTGTCCATCAGCTGGCCCAGCGTCACATTGTAGAGCGAGTACTTGCTCGTGGAGTCGATCATGTCCATGCTGCACAGCGCGCCGCCGAGCGTCGGCCATGTGCCGTCGAAGTTGTCGCGGAAGATGCCCGTCTCGAAGTCTCCCACCACGTTGAAGTCGCGGCCCAGCGATACCCACTGGTTGGCCTCCTTGTCAACGGCCTTGAGCAGGCGGTAATCCACCGCCATCACGGCCTTCACGCCGTTGGTGATGGTCAGCTGCAGGTGGCCGTCCTCCGTCTCGGAGAGCTCGTATTCGATCACATAGTCCTCGCGTGCGATATCGGGCTGACGCTCCACCTGCTCGTATACCCATTCAGGTGCGTTCCAGCCCATGTTCACCTCGTCAAGGAACGCCAGGTACTGCGCGCTCTTGCAGTTTCTCGCGTAGTGATCCAGAATTGCCACGCCAGCCTTTGGTTCATACCAGAAGGAGAGGCCCTGCGAATAGCTGTGGTACAGGCCCTTGACGTTGGCGACCACCGCCTCGCTGACGGAATCGATGACGTCGCCCGCCGCCTTTGCGCTCAGGCCGTACTTTCTTGCGCGCCTGGCCATGTCCATCAGGTCGATCATGCCCGTGCCGCTGTAGCTGTCCGTGTTCTTTGTCATGTAGGAGAACAGGCCGAACATCTCCGCGTCGTCGAGCAGAGCGCGCAGCTCCCCGAACATCGCATTAAACGCCTCGGAAACCGCGTCGATCCTGCTAAGGTCGATGCAGGAGAACGTCAGGAACAGGCTGTTCGAATCGTCGTTCAGCTCCGCGTACTTCGTCTGTACCGCGTCGCAGAAGTAGCGGCCAAACTGCTTGCCGCTGATATACGGATAATCGTAGAGGTACTGCAGCCATGCCTCGTAGGACGTACCGTAGCCGGGAACGGTCTCCTCTGCCGCGATTAGGTAGCTGGCGCTGTCCTGCACGGCCTGCGCCGTCTCAAGGCTCGCCATCAGGCAGGTGTCCAGCACGATGGCCTCCATGTGCACGCCGCTGTTTTGAAGCGCACTGCCGAAATCCTCCAGCGACATGATGGCTCCGTTGTGCAGCTCATCCTGAATCAGTCCGCGCATACTGCCGCCGCCGTGGTCCCATCCAACCAGCATGTACTTCTCCGCCGGATAGTTTTTTGCCGTCCACTGGATGAAGTCGGTCAGCGTACGCCCATCGGCCATGTTGGCATCGGGCTGCTCGTCCGCCATCGCGTAGCCATTCCCGTCAAATGTCCAACGCTGGATCTTTTCGTTGGAGATTTCCAGCCCAAGCTCGTCCTTTGCCGCTTCCCAGCTCTTCGCTCCGCCGGTCTGGATGACCACGTTCACCGCGTCGTTCGGGTCCGTCTTGGCAATTTCACTCAGGTTGTAGGTCGCCATGCCCCAGCGGCTCTCCAGGTCCGTGCCGCACAGGTAGATCATCACGGTCCATTCGGCCTTATCGGTCTTCTTCGCCGTGATCTCCGTCGTCTGTGCCTCAGAGATTGCTGCGGTTTCGATGCTCTGCGCATCCGTTCCCTCTGCCAGCGCGGATACGCCCATCGTCAGCAGCACGAGAACAGTCATGCACGCGCAGAGCCATCCGCGCATATGCTTTCTCATTTCAAGCCCTCCTTCTCTGTTTTCCCGGCTTTCCAGCCTTTTCTCATTATACACGCAACCTGTAACAAAACCGTAACGAACACCCGCCATTATTGGAAAACTTTCTGGAAGTTTTCTTTGCTCAGCCCTCGTCGCTGCCATCCTGTGTTCTTTTGCCCTGCGCCACATCCAGAATCGTGCGCAGAATGGGAATATCCAGCCCGAAGGTCTCAAGGTTTTCCATCAGGCTCACCAGCTCGGTCGCAATCATGTAGGTCATCGCCGCCCCGCCGATGCCATTCATCTCCAGCGCGCCGCCCACATGGATGCAGATGCACACTGCGAGCCATTCCAGCCCCTTCTTCACCACGCCGGCCGACAGCGCCCTGCTCGACACCCTGCCGCTCTCGCTTTTTGGGCTTTTGCCCGTCAGCGCGCAGAGCAGACCGGTGAGCACGTCAGCCGCCTGCACCATCAGCAGCGCCTGCGCGATGGCGGGCAGCCCTGCCCACCACGCTGCCGCCCAGCCAGCGGCTGCGCCAAGCCATTTGACGACGCTGGGCCGCAGCCCGCTCGTCGCCTCCGTCACATTCATCCTGCATCCTCCCTTTCCTTTCGTTTTTCCTCAGTCAATGCTGCCGAAGTATACCCGCCACCCGCCGATCGGTCGAAAGCAGTTTCCCTCGTCGTCAACAATCGTCACCCTCTGCCCGTCATCCTGCACGCTCACCGCCTCCGCGTCCGTCTCCGCGGGCTGTTCGTCGTCCTCGCAAGCTTCCTCAGCGGCTATGTCCCTGTGAATCGCCAGCAGCGACCACGACGTGTCCAGCTCCGTTTCCACGACGCAGCCCTTCTCGCTGCTGGAATGGATCACCGTACCATCGCCTGTCACCAATCCCACATGGTGCACATCCTCTGCGTGCCGCTTGAAGGCCAGCATTCCCGCCCGCGCGCCGCCAATTCCCTCCTGCCGCCACGTCAAGTCCTTGTATTTGGCGCTCATCGTGTAGCTGCGCCACAGGCTGTTTGTTCCGGCTGTCCGGTAATTCGTCCGCCCGCCCTTTCCCGTCCGGATGATGCGGACAATCAGCCCGATGCAGTCCATGCGCGCATAGGGTGTGCCCAGCAGCGCGCGCGCCAGGCGAATCGCCTCCTGTGTTTCAATCATTGCGTTCTCCTCCGTTTTCTTTCCCGTCCTTCATTCAGATGCGCGGCATGGCTTCTCACCAGGTCGTGATCGTCAGCGTCGTGCCCGACAGGCTGAATGTCACGCCTGCCGGGCCGGTGGGGCCGGCATCTCCCTTCTCCCCCTTGTCGCCCTTGTCACCCTTTTCGCCCTGATCGCCCTTGTCCCCCTTGTCCCCCTTGGGGCCCTGTGCGCCCGTCGCGCCGCGCGGGATGCCAAAGCTGATCGTCCGCTGACCGTCGCTCACCGTGGTGCTGACCGTCGCGCTGCTGCCCGCGGGCAGCGTTTTCACCTCCATCTGCGTCTGTGCCCATTGCAGGCCAGCCGCGTTCGCCTGCTCCGCCGCCTCCGATGCGCTCTCCGCCGCCGCGTTCGCCTTGGAAATGGCGGTGTTCATGCCCGCCATCGTCAGGTTCACCTCTGCAACCAGCACATCCCACGCATTGGCCTGGTCGGGCGTCACCTCCGAGCTTGGTGCCGGCCGCTCAATCGGCGTAAAGACGGCCTCATAGCACGTCCGCGCACGGCTGAAGCCATCCTGCGCCCCGTGCATCACATAGATGTAGACATACACCGGTGCGCTGCGCCTCAGGTATTCGTTAGGGATTTCCGCCATCCAGACGCCGCGCTCCTCATCGTATTCGGCCACGCGCATTTCGCTCTGCGAATCACCGCGATAGCTGTACTGTGCCTGCACCGTTACCTCGTCGCCGGAGAGGAAGTCGTCCTTTTGGGCCAATTCCTTGGGGGAGGGCAATCCGCGCATCAGCAGCCTCTGACCCGTGTCATACTGGTAAGCGCTGCTGATGGCCGCCTGTCTTCCCCTTTCCGCCTCAAAGCTCGCCTCGATCATCGTCTCTCAGCCTCCTGTCTTGGTGCGTGATCCGGCCGCCGCCCGCCTGATCCGTTCCTGTTCCGCCTGAACCTGTCCCATGTCCATCGCCCAGCTGTCCTCCTGGCGTGCCGACGATACGCTTGAGCTGCCGCCCGTGGTGGTGCTGGTGCCCGTCTGCTGCCCCTGCGTCGCCGATGCGCTGTTCGTCTGCTGTCCCATCGCGGCGGATACCGCCGTCAGGTAGTTGCGGTTGTATTCCTGCTGCTGCTGCCTGCGCAATTCCTGCTCCTTGGCCAGGAGGCCGGCGGCATAGTCCCTCTCCACGCGCCCCTGCGTCTGCGCGTTCTGCTCTGCCGCCTGCGTGATCTGCGCCTGAAGCTGGCTGCTCTTGCGCTCATTTTCCTCCGTCAGCTGCCGGATGGCCTCCGCCAGCAAGCTGCCCTGATTGGCCAGCGTCTGCATCGTGTAGCTCGAGCGCCCCATGCCCCGCTTGAGCGCCTCCGTCTGCACATCGGCCGCGCTCTGCCGGTAAGCGCTGTTCTGCGCTGCAATGCTCCTTTGGAGCGAGGCCGCAAGGCTTTCAATCTCCTGCTCGCGGCTCAGCTTTGCCGCCTCGTATTTCTGTCGGCTGGCCTCCAGCTCCGCGTTTTTCTGCGGCTCCAGCAGGCCCTGTGCATAGCTGCGGATCTCCTCATCCGTCATCTGTCCCGCCAGCCCGGAGAGAATCACGCCCAGCATGTCGCCGTCCAGCAGCTTTTGGGTCGTGCTCTGGCTCTGGCTTTGGCTCTGGCTTTGGCTCTCGCTGTGGGTCTGGCTCTGCGAGGCCGTGTCCTTCGTACTTACGGTCACCCTGCCCATGCTCAGCCCTCCTTTTTCAGCGCTTCAAGCTGTCGCCTGAGCGCGCCGATCTCCTCGTCCTTTCTCCTGTCTGCATTCCATGCCGCCATGCAGAAATCCCGAAGGAACAGCATCAGCTCCTTAGCATATGCCTGTAGGCTGTCCCCCTCCCGCATCTGCGGCACCTTTGGCTGCTTGTATGCCATTCGGTTCTCCTTTCTCTTACAGCTCATCCACCGTGTATTCCACGCGCAATCCGCCGTAGATTCTCCATCCGGCAGCGCGGTCATGGCTTCTCAGCCGCAGCCTGACCCTCTGTCCGGAGAGCTGAATCCGCACGCGGTAATCGCGTCTGTCCCTGTGCAGCAGCACTGTTCGCGTCTTTTCCCGCCTTTCGGTGGTCAGCGTCAGCTCCAGCGGCAGGTTTTCCTCATCCGCCTCCGCGGTAAAGCGCAGCACGAAATCCCGCTTCATGCAGCCCTTGCCGAGGTCAAGCCATGCGGTCTCCCAGAGCGTCTCCATAGGCTGGCTGCCATAGCCGCCTGCGTCGGGGTCGTTGTAGCGCATGACCTCGTAAGGGCTCGCCGCATCCGTGTAATAGACCTCTCCGTCCAGCGCGAAGAAGTCCTTGACGCGCACACCTCTGCGAATCATGAAGGTCTGACGCTCCGTGTCGTACTCGATCACCGTGTTGTTTTCAATCGGCACGTCCACCTCCCTGCTGCGCACGCACAGCGCCAGATAGTAGACATGTCCGCTGATGCACGCGGTCGCCAGCTCATCGGCATTGGAAGCGCGCAGTCTCATCGTCTCGTAGAGCGCATCGCGGGAGAGCAGGCGCAGCGTGCCGCCGTCGTACAGGCCGATGCCACTTCTGGTCAGGAAGAACATGCTCGTCCTGTCGGTGCAAACGCTTCTCTCCTGAATCGGGCCGTCCGTGCCGTAAGCCTCGCTGATGGTGAAGCTCGACGGATCGGTGCCCCGTATCTCGAAGATGGTCTTGGGTTTGGCCGCCAGCAAATAGCCGCCGAAGCTCTGCAGGGCGATGAAGGAATCGCCGTCCCACGTCGGCTGATTGATGACGCCGCCGCCCAGCTCAGGCGTTTCCGGCACATCGGTCCATGTGAACGGGTCATAGGGTCTTGAATAGAATACGCTGTCGGGATATCCCGGCGCGCCGGTGCCCCAAATCCGCTCTGCGTAGCGTCCCAGCACGGCGAAGCGCACCTCGCTCTGTCCGTCGCCTATAGCGAGCGTCTTTCGCTCCACCCGCAGATCGTCGCCGTATACGCAGATCATTCCGTCCCTCGCGTTGGAGAGAATCAGGATGTCCACCGTCTCCTCCTGCGCCGCCTCATAGGTCACATAGCTCCACCGGTTGCTTCTGAAGCCCTGCGCGCGCAGCACCCAGCCCTCCGTGCCCATCGTGTAGGTGTAGATTGCCCCGCCAGCGGCGGCGACGAACACATCCGGGTCATCGGGGCGCGTGCGCCTGTAGAAGCGCGTCAGCGTCTCGATGGGCTGCGGCTCTCCCTGCTCATCCTCCAGCGCCGGGAAGGCCCTGCTCGTCCCATAGGCGGAGGCGAGCAGTCCCCTTTCCGTGCGGATGTTCTGTGCGCGGTAGGCGTATTCCGTGCTCAGGTTGCTTTCCCCGTTCGCCTGATACACACCCTTGGGCGCGGGGATGGTGAAGCTGCCCTCATATTTGTCCTCGCTGTAATTCATGCTCTTGCGCGGGCCTTGGCCCTCCTCCCCTCTGTCTCATGTTTTCGCCTCCCGCGCCATGCAGAAGGCCTGTCGTTATCGCGGAAAAACGGCGCGCAGCCTTGTCGCCTCATACAGATTTTGCCGGGTCGTCACGCTTCCCGCGCCTGCGGGCAGCATCCTCTGCATCGCCTGATAGAAGCTCGTCAGGAAAAACTTTGCCCGGCTCTGCTTGGCGAGGCTCCCGCTGGAAAGGTGACGGTAGCAGATGTAGTCCGCCAGCGCAGCGTGCGCATCCTCCGGCAGCCGGGGCTCGTCCGTATCCTCGGTCATTTCGGGATATCGCACCTCGCACAGCGCATAAAGCCGCGTCTGGGCCAGCTGTGTGCGCACGCCGCTGCCGTCGGCAAGCGGGATAAACGGCACGCGTTCAAGCGCCGCCGCGCCAGCCTCTGCACGCGTCAGCTCGATCACCCGCTCGACGTCCATGCCCTCGGTCAAGGCGCGGCCCTGCTCGTCGGTGACGAGCTCGCGCAGCTCCCGCGGGCGCAGATAGCCCCGCACGGCGATAGCGTATCCCGTGTTCGCGTATACCTTGAACAGCTCCTCGTACTCGCTTACATCCTCGGCGTCCTCATCGAGCTGCCGAAGCGCCAGCTTCATAATCTGTGAAAGCGTCATTCACACCACTCCCGTGTTTTTGAGAATCTCCAGCAGCGGCTCAGGCATGCTGATCGTCCGTCCGCGCATGAAGTAGAATCTCACGCCGTTGAGTCCCACAAAGACCACATCGTCCCGGCTCCCGGGGATCATCGGGATGCTCGTCGTCACGCAGTCATATGCGCTGCAGCCGGCCTCCGCCATCAGGGCGGGCATGTTTTTTTCCGTCTCCTCGCATTTTGCGCCCAGCACCGTGCTCGTGCGCTCAAGGGTCTTGCTCGTATTGATCGCCATTTTTTTGTCCTCCTGTCGTCATCATTTACTCTGTAAGTCCTTCTGCAAAGCTTCAGACTCGACCACAAAGCAACAGGACTTACGTCACTTGGTCGGTGATGCAACCGGCATCATGCCGGTTTACTCTGTAAGTCCTTCTGCAAAGCTTCGGCCTCGATCGTAAAGCAGCGGGACTTTTATCACTCCGTCGGTGATGCAATCGGCATCATGCCGATTACGCTGAAATCCTTTTTGGATAGATGCCTGAAGGGGCCGCAGCCCCTCCAGGCGCAGTTTTATACTGTTCTTCGATTAAAGCATTTCTTCCGGTTTTCTCGTTGGTTCGTCAAGAACTCACCGTCAGGCCTCGCTTCGCGATTGCTATCCCATCTTTTTAACACAGAACAGTATTACGCGCGTTACGCCGTGAAGCCGCACTCGATGCGCACGGCGTATTCAGGCTGAAGCAGCTTCACGCCGAAGCCGTCCATCTTCCAGCCCACGGAGCTGATCTGGTCGAGCGGGTCAGCCGTGCCCGCGCTGCCGGACGGCTTGATGATGACGCGGGGCTTGGCGCCCTTCCAGCTCGTCACGCCGTAGGCATACTTGCCCAGCACGATGATGCTCGCCACATCGGCGCCGCTGCTGCCCGCACCGGAGAAGATCTTCGCTTCGCTCGTCTCCACCAGTCTCACGCCGAACAGGCGGCCGACCTCGCCGGTGTAGATATTCTCACTGTCGCTGTACTGGCTCACGCGCACGAAACTCTCGTCCTCCTGGAGGTCATAGACGACCTCGGGGCCGACAATGGCAACAAAATAACCCCCAAAGCGCTGCGCGTTTGCCTTCTTGAGCATCCGCACGGCCTTGCGCAGCTCTTTGCTGGTGAGCTTGTCGGCGCTGGTGAGGCTGGCGCGGCTGGTCTTGCCGCCCGCGTAGATCACGTTCGTGCAGGTAGCCAGCTCCTCGCGCGCCACCGCGTCCACAGAGCGCGCGCCCGCGTTGGCAAAGAGCTCTACCTTGCGCGTCAGGTTGCAGTCGATGTTCGCCATGTCGAACAGGTCAGAGAAGTTGCTGTAATCGCCGTACTGCTTGAGCGGCACGGTCACCTGCGTTTCCGAGAGCAGCACGCCCTCGCCGGGGTTGCCCTCAGCGAGCTCCGTGGTCTTCGCCTCGAGGGGAACGATCTTTCGCATGTTCATTACCATGCCATTGTTGCGCGGCATCGGGTATGTCTCGCCGAACTGCAGGTGCACCAGCTCCGGCTCGAAGCTCTGCAGGAGCGTGCGGTTGTAGTAAGTCTGGAGCGACGGCGCAATGCCCGTGCTCGTCGTAAAGTTGCTGTTGTTCTTCGTATAAGCCATGTGTTTCTCCTTTCTCTCCCCTTATGGGGCTTCTGTCCCATGGTTTCATGTCTTTTCTGGGGCTGCTCACCCCAGCCGGATGCGCTTTCCCGCAAGCGCGGCCTCCTTGGCCCTGCGCGAGAACGCAGCGAATTCCGCGTCGGTCATCCGGGCGATGGGGTCGTCCTCCCGCGTGTCCTCTGTCGCCGCTGCGCGGAAGGTCGGCACGCCGCGCTTCGCCGGTCGCCTCGCCTGTGCGCCGCGGCGCATGTAGGCGGTCGCCGCGCGCGTAAGCGTCTCGCCCTGCTCAAGAGCCCGGCGCACACCGTCGTCTGTGCACATCGCCTTCAGCTCCTCCATCGTCCAGCCGTCGTCCATCAGCCGCGCCAGCGCCTCCCGGTAGCGTCCGACCGCAGCGAGGGCTTCCGCCTGTTCTCCGGTCTCTTCGTCGCCCGGTTTCTCGTCGCCCGGTTTCCCGTCGCCCGGTTTCCCGTCGCCCGTTTCCCCGTCATCCGGCTCTCCGTCGCCCGGTTCCCCGTTGCCGGTTTCTCCGTCCTCCTGTGCACCGTCGTCCGCCTCAGCGCCCTCCTGCCTGCCGGCGTTCCATTCCGCCGCAGCGCCATGTTCGGCATCCGCATTCCCGACCGCAGGGCGCATCAGCTCGCTTGCGCTGATCTCCTCCCGGCCATCCTCTGCGGAGAGCATCGTCAGCTCCTCCTCGTTCATGTGCTTCCCTCCCTTTCTCTTTCTGCCCGCTGCCATTCCGGGCGTCCGTTATTTCCTCCGTAAAGCTCCAGCCTCGGTCGCAAAGCAACGGGCTTTACAGCATTTCGGAGGGCTTGTAACCGGCATCAGGCCGGTTTATAGGGCGTTCAGCCCCGCAGCCAGTCCAAGGGCCCCACCTCCTTCCCCTATGCCCTGCGCATTGCCGCCGCGCAGCGCCTCGTTTTCCTGGCGCAGCCGCTCCAGCTCGCGGCGCATGGCGCTGCTTTCCTCCACCGCCGCCAGCACGCTCGCCTTTGTGCGGTAGCCCTCCATCAGGCGCACCACTGCCTCCGGCGGCAGGGGCTCACCCGCTTTGGCGCAGACGTCCACCACCTGCTGCAAAAACTCGTTGTCTGCCTGAATCTGAAGCGGATTGCTCTTGCGCACGTCCACGCGTACCGCGTAGGCCGGCCGCATCAGGGCATCGCCCTCGGCGTCCGGAGCGATGAGCGTCACCAGCCGTTCGCGCATCTGCCCGCTGGAGTCCCAGCCGCCTGCGATGCGCAGCGTCCGTCCGGGGGCGAGGTATTCGCTCATCACCCAGATGATCTGCTCCACCATCTCCCGGAAAGCGTCCTTGAAGATCGCCGTATGCCATCGTGTGATCTTGCTTCCTGCGTCCTGAAGCGCCTGAATAGCGCTTGCCGCCGTCACACCGAGGCCCGCCTCGCCGCGGAGGAACTGGTTCTGACCGCAGTCCTGCTTCATGGCGTCCGCCAGATAGGTCATCATCTGGTAGACCTGTCCGCTCAGCGGCTGCGCCTGCACGGTCTGCATCACCTCGCGGATGTCGCTGCCCTCCCACTCGATGATGGTCTTGCGCATATCGGCCACATCCTCGGGGTTGACGCCGCTGCCCCTGCGGATGAAGTGCCTCTGCACGCTGCTCTCCCGCGCGTTGTCGTCGATGTACTGGATGTACCGGTCAATCGCCTCCTGCGTCCTGCTGTAGTCGTGCGCCATTCCGGTGCCAAAGGGTCTTCTCCATACCTGCCTGTACTTGTACAGTGTGAACGGGTACTGCCCGTGCGCATATACGCCCTCGACGTATTCCTCCTTGTCCGCGCCGCCGAAGCCCAGCTCCGTGCTGTAGAGCAGCGCGCCGCCGGCCAGCAGCGCCATGTGTACCCGCGTGCGCCTGCTCTGCGCGTCATAGCGCTTGTACCAGTATTCCAGCAGCGTCGTGCGCTCGTCGTCGTCCGCGGCAGCTGTTGCCGCCTCCTCATCCCAGAGCGCCGCACGATCGGAGGCAACGTATCCCCTCGCGTGCGGATACCGCTCCTCCACCCACGTCACAGTCGTATGCGTCGCCTTGAAGCACGCGCGTCCGTCCTGAATGCTTTCTGCCGCCGGGTCGGGGTAGAAGTCCTCCGGGTGCCAGGCCAGCACGTTCACCATGCCTGCGCCATCCTCGGCCTCCTCATCCCAGAAGACCTGCGCCACGCCCGTTCCCGTCACAACGGCGTCCTCCATCAGCGTCTGATACTTGCCCGGCCAGCCCGCCTGATACAGCACATAGGAAACGACGTCGCTCATCTCCTCCGCGCTTTGTGCCGTCTCCTCGCGCTCGGGCAGCATCTGCGCCTCGGGCAGGTTGTCCACCTGATCGGCGATCACGCTGTCCATGCAGCTCCCCAGGGTGTTGCCCGCCGGGGCGGTCATGCTCTGCTCGCTCATGTGCTTTGCACGGATCCGTCTCGCCTGCCGCATCTCCTCATGTGCCTCGGCCAATCCGTTTTGAAACCGTTCAAACAGCTCGTAGGCCCTGCGCACGAGCCTCTTTTCGGCGTCCCCGAGCGGCTGTGCAACGAGACTCCTGTCCTCCCGGCGCATCGTGCCCGCCGCATTTTTTCTTCTCTTCGCCATCCTCTTCCCTTCCTTTCGTTTTCT